>JAZSOL010000175.1:0-1947 GCA_045536915.1 Clostridia bacterium | reverse complement strand
CTCGACGTCCCGCATTGGCGCAAAAACGGGACGTCGAGGACGCCGTCCCCTACAACGCACTAACCTTGTTTCATCTCCCCGACAAATCAAAAATTTGTTTAAAAAATGGAAAAACTCAAAAAATCAATTTGGTATTGTAATAACAACTCTTTTATGTTATAATGCTTAACAATAAGTGAATTTTCGAAAGAGGTAATTTTAATGGATATAAAACAGGAAGCACTGAAAAAGCATTATGAATGGAAAGGTAAGCTTGAAATACGTTCCAAAACACCGGTGAAAAACAAAGAGCAACTCTCCCTTGCCTATACCCCCGGTGTGGCTCAGCCTTGCATTGAAATAAATAAGGATTATTCAAAGTCCTTTGAACTCACAGGAAGATGGAACACCGTTGCCGTTGTAACCGACGGCACGGCGGTGCTGGGGCTTGGAGATATCGGACCCGAAGCCGGAATGCCGGTTATGGAAGGAAAGTGCGTGCTTTTTAAGGAGTTTGCAGATGTTGATGCGTTTCCGGTTTGCATTCGCTCAAAGGATGTGGACGAAATCGTAAGAACCGTATATCTGATATCAGGCGGATTCGGCGGAATTAATCTTGAGGATATTTCAGCACCCAGATGCTTTGAAATAGAAAAAAAGCTCAAAGAAATATGCGATATTCCCGTTTTTCACGATGACCAACACGGAACGGCAATTGTTGTGGGAGCGGCAATGATAAATGCACTTAAATGCGCCGGAAAAGATATATCAAAAATCAGATGCGTTATAAACGGTGCCGGAAGTGCCGGAATTGCAATAGCCAAGCATCTTATGAAGCTTGGAGTTGAAAATCTTATTCTCGTTGACCGCTTTGGCATAATCTGCGAGGGTATAGACGGGCTAAGCGATGCTCACCTTGAAATGAGCAAAATAACCAATCCCGAAAAACTCACGGGTACCCTTAGCGATGCAATGAAAGGGGCAGATGTGTTCATAGGGGTTTCGGCGCCGGGTGTTGTGTCGAAAGATATGATTAAATCCATGGCTGAAAAGCCAATTGTTTTTCCGATGGCAAATCCCACTCCCGAAATCTTCCCCGATGAAGCTCTGGAAGCCGGAGCCTACATAGTGGGTACGGGAAGAAGCGATTTTGCTAATCAGATAAATAATGTGCTGGCGTTTCCCGGAATTTTCAGAGGTGCGCTTGACGTGAGAGCGTCCGACATCAATGATGAAATGAAAATGGCGGCATCCTATGCCATTGCATCTCTCGTGTCGGATTCAGAACTCCGACCCGACTATATTATTGTGCCGGCATTTGATGAAAGAGTTGGCAAAACAGTTGCCGCATCTGTTGCCGAAGCTGCAAGAAAAAGCGGAGTGGCAAAGCTCTGATGAGGATATATGTTGATGCAGATGCATGCCCTGTTAAAAGCATTATTGAAAGGGTAGCCAAAGAAAAAAACATTCCGGTAACTATGATTATTGATGTGAATCACATTCTGATATCAGATTATAGCGAGGTTATAACTGTGAGTCAGAGTGCCGACTCGGTTGACTTTTATCTCATCAACAAAGTCTGCGAGGGTGACGTTGTTGTGAGCCAGGATTACGGCGTGGCGGCTCTTGCACTCGGTAAAAAAGCCAAGGCCATTTCCAACAGCGGATTGATTTTTACGTCAGAAAATATCGACAAGCTTCTTTTCGAAAGATTTCTCGGAAAGAAACAGCGAAATTCATCCAGGGGAAAGAAAAGAATATCTCATATCAGAAAACGCACTTTGGAAGATGATGAAAGGTTTGAAAATAATTTCAGAAAGCTTCTCGTATTTTAATAAGACTATACATAATACCGGCAACAAAATGAATACATTCAAAAAAAGAGGCTGTAGAAAAATGAAAAATAACGGTTCGTCGAGGACGCCGAACCCTACAAATTGCTGTGTATATATACTATGTACACAATAT
>JAZSOL010000319.1:0-1739 GCA_045536915.1 Clostridia bacterium | reverse complement strand
CATACGTGCTTCTTGCAGACAGGGCAAATCAGCCGTTGAAAAATACACTTGCTGTTTTGAAAAATTCATCTGCACCGGATGAACCTTCATTTGAAGACTTTGTTCCCGAAAGCGGATATCTTAACGGGTCTTTTGCTATTGAAGAAGCAAAAGCCGGCAGAAACGGAATCAGCTTTAAAGCAAGCTTAAAGGATGGCAGAAAGGCATGTGTGTCGGTTATTCTTTATGCACCCGATGGAGAAGTGCATTATGCAAATGTTCTTTTGGCGGATAAAAATGGTTGCATCGGTTTTGAAATCCCTGTGGATTCAAAATCGGCAAAGGGCGGAGAATACGTTCTTTCTCTTTCTGCACACGAAATGACAAATGAAAGTGAAGAAACTGCAGTACTTTATTTCACAGACGACACCATGCGCAAAAAGATAGCTGATGAATTTACTAAAGCCGGAACCAAAAAGAAAACATCTGAACTTCTTAATACATATTATAAGGCATTATATATAGAGGAAACAGATTATACTGCTTCGGAAAATGAATATATTTCCGATGCTGTTTTCAGAAATGTTTCCGATTCATCTGATTATGATGAAATCTGTGATATCTATGCTGATGCGGTTTACGCCTTTGATGCAATAAATAGCGGAAACTGGACAGACTATGACGAAATCGCAAAAAACTATACAGATATTATCTTTGCAAGAAAGAGTGTGTATAACGCTTATAAATCCCTTTCGGAAACCAAACGTAATATGATAATGCAAAACGTGGCAAACTCGTCAGGCTTTGATTCTTTTGCAGAATTTGAAAACAGGGTTGATGATGAAACCGGTAAAATCAAAGATTCCGGTTCGTCAGGCGGTTCGGGTGGTTCAAGTGGCTCAGGAAAAAAGACCACAACCGGCGGTTTTGGAGTAACCACACCGGTAACTTCTCCCATATCTGTGCCTCAGACTTCAAATGAATATACTGATGTTTCCGGAAACTGGGCAAAAGAGTATATATACGAACTGTTAAACAACGGGATACTTACCATGAACGCAGAACGCACATTCAGACCTGACGACAGTATCACAAGGGAAGAATTTGTCAAGATGCTTGTTCTGGCACTTGAAATTCCGGTTTCATCGGGAGAGAACTTTGACGATGTTTCAAAATCGGACTGGTACTATGATTATGTGTGTGCGGCGGTTAATGGAGGAATTGTAAACGGTATGTCGCAAACTCATTTTGGAACAGGTGAAAAAATTTCAAGAGAGCAGATGGCGGCAATGGCATACCGTGCAATAGGAAGTCCTTCCTGCAAAAATGCGGAAGTTTCGTTTGCAGATGATGAAACGATTTCTGCTTATGCAAAGGATTCAGTCTATGCTATGCAGTCACTCGGAATTATAAACGGAATGGGTGACGGAAACTATGCGCCGAAAGCTAATGCAACAAGAGCGCAGGCTGCAAAAATAATAGCAATGCTTATGAAAATATGATGGGAGTGTGTGACATGAAAAAATATATTTCTTTAGCTGTTTTAATCACGTTGTGCTTTTGTGTTTGCACATTTCAGAATTCTTTCGGCAGTGAAGCTATGGTGGCAGGCAGTGATTCTGCGCGGATTCTTTGTGACGCCGGAATATTTTCTGAAAGTGATTTTATGTCCGGTGAAGATAAGGTGTATGTGAATCGTTCTGATGCGGCAAAGCTGATTGTTAAAATGACCGGGATTGGTGAAAGCGGAGCCGTAAATA
>JAZSOL010000011.1:0-17109 GCA_045536915.1 Clostridia bacterium | reverse complement strand
GCCGCCACCGGCAGGTGTGTCGGTGTTTCCGGTGGACGGAGTTTCGGTTTTGTCGGAGTCTTCATTTTTATTCGCCGATGAGCCTCCGGTTGTTTTACCGTAAACCGTTACGTTAAAGTGAACTGTGCTTTGTCTTCCGTCACTGTCAACCGCCGTTATTGCAACATGGTTTTCTCCTACCTGACTGTCATCCGGCTTCCATGTGAAGATACCTGTTGTTCCGTTAAAGCTTGCTCCGCGGGGTAAAGTCTCTGCTACATATGTAACTGTTTTCCCCTCAAGCGGGCTTTCTGCCGAAACTTTAACACTCACCGAGCTTCCCGCACTTGTTGAGAGGTTATCGCTTATCGGCTCAAACTCCGGAGCGGAATCATCCGAATACGACATCGGAATACGGAAGGTGTTTCCGGTTTCAATATTGTAGATATATCCCTCGTCCGGGTTGTAGGAATCTTTGTATTTGCGGATGTTGGTTACGTTACCGGTATCAAGACGGATAACACTGTCGGAAATTTTATAGGCATCCAATATCTCATATGCTGCATTTTCCTCACCGTCGTTTTCAATGAATATCCATCTGTTTCTGATGTTCTTCAGGGTTTCATCGGTGATTTCGACATTTTTGATTTCTATATCAATATAGTTTTCAAAGTCACCGAATTCCATTTCTTCGTCAAATCCGGAAATGATTCCGGTATACGCATCCGTTATTTCCGTTGCCGGAAGAGGAGCATCGTTTTCTCCGTCGATAACAGTACCATCGTTAACATAGCGGAACAGAACCTCACCGTTTGCATTAACTGAATAGACACCTACAAAGCCGCGGAAATCAAACAGATTATCCACCGTATACGTTATGGCATTATTCTCAGCGTATACAACATAGTCAATCCTCTCTCCGCCGACATGAGTTATCTTGACTGCCTTTACTGCAGAAGCGCCGCTATCACCCGCAACCTCACAGTTTTCTATCCTTTCAATATAACGGCTGTTTCGATACGGTTCGAAAACTGTCGCGAACAGGCTGTCTGCTGTTTGTTCGCCCTCGCTCTTCTTGTTCCTTACAAGCAGATAATCGAAGTTCTCAGGAAGCGCATCGCTCGTTCCCTTTCTCGGCGTAGGACCTGCAACAATGGCAACCTCATCCGCAGCAAAATCATTGAGCTGAGTAAGGCGCAAGCGTATGCCCTTTCCGTTTTTAAGCGTCTTGCGGTAATCCTCAACCTCAAACTCTACAGCAAAAACATCATCCGGTGTTTTGTCTTTACGGACCTTATGCATCCACGTGTATCCGCGTGGGAATCTTGTTTCATAATACCATGCATACTGCGTCCAAGGATCCTGCGCCGGTCCCGTGAATAAATACGGATTACCGTCGTCATCGGTCCAACTTCCCTTGCTGTCCTGATAAGGAACATCAATTCCTTCAACAAGATTTCCGTCCTTGTCGTAGTTGGAAACATACGAGCCTTTCCAGTTGCCGTTCTCATCCTTTTGCTCTGTCATATCAAGACCTTCGACTGCAACTGCGTTTTCTGCTGCAGCATGGAAGCTGTAGGTATGTTCCTCTCCGCCCGTTACACGGAAGAAATCAAGTGTGTACGAATTATTGTCGTCTACCTTGACCATAACAAGAGTTCTGCGGTAATTTTCTGCATCTTCATAGGCGCACTTTGCATCAACGTCAGCAAGCTTAACTTGACCCGCATCATCAAAATGCAGCGGAATTCCGTTTTCCTCAGAATCTTTTTCCGAGCTTTCGTGGTCAATCGTAACTGCATTGTGGGCAACGGTTGTGTTAAACCACTGCAGTGTAACTGCATCTCTTCCTGCGCGTTCGGGATACCCGTTATCCGGTGCAATGTTAAGACCAAATGCCTCAAGACCGAGATTTAAGTGGTCATAGTGCAGATGGTTTACTCCGGCGCCGAAATATATCCACGCATCGCGAAGATTGTTTGTCTCGGTAGCACCTGATGCTGAACTATAGTTTCCACCGTCGCGTAGAATCGCAAATCCGTAGCCCGCCAGCATTTCTGCCTTTTGCTTCGGGTTTTTATCGGCAACAGCTTCGATATCCTTTTGTATGCTTTCCGGATTGCGTGTGAAAATATTGCTGTGGAGTCCATCAAGATTGCCGCTCTTGCACATATATATAAACTGTGCAACTGTGTTGCCGAGTTCTGTGCCTTTGTATTGGTTATACGCCGCTATATACGCATCAATGCTTCCGCCGCCTATTCCGATAGAGCCCGGTGCGCCGCTGTCACCAATCTGCGCCATTTGGTTGTTTACAAGAATTTTCTTTATAAACGGCGTAAACATCTGTGCAAACTTCGGATGCTCCCACAGGTTGTAGTTCGCTTCACCTTTATATTCGCTTAGCATGTCACATATTTCAAAAAGGCGTGCAACCCATATTGCGTTGTAGTTATCCGCACCTTCGTTACCCATGCCGTCACGGTCAATGGTATTGACAAGCTGAGGAAGGACATTTCCTCCTGTAACGTTTGCTGCAGCTTCATCTCCCGCAGCATAAACCCATTCTACCATTTCTGTCGTTTCCGGTTCTTCTGCAAGAACAACTGCCGATGCCGCAACAAGGCGCTGAGGCATTCCGAAGTTTCCGCTCAGGCGATGCTTCTTTACGCTGTTGTAGCTTTCAAGAAGAATTCCGTTTTTCCAGTTATTCCAGATATCTTCTCTTGTGCTTTTGGGGTTTTCAAGGTTCTTTTCTTCTGCTTTTCCCGAGAGGAAATCTATAACGTAGCTGTCTCCGGTCATCGGATAAAGCTTGTCTGCAGCAAGAAT
Source organism: Clostridia bacterium (assembly GCA_045536915.1). Classification (GTDB taxonomy): domain Bacteria; phylum Bacillota; class Clostridia; order UMGS1810; family UMGS1810; genus RGIG1828. The sequence continues at coordinate 14,298 of JAZSOL010000011.1, read as the reverse complement.
CATTTCGCTTATAGACTCTGTATCGGAAAGATAATTGCGCACATAACCGAAAGCGTACTGATTGAGTTGCAAACCATCCTTCTCATTCTGTATTGCAAGGTCATATTCCGGAAGTAGATCTGCATAACGGTCAAGGAGAATTGCGCCCGCACGTCCGTACTTTTCATCTCCGGTATACAGATATGCATCTGAAAGCGAAGTTATTGCAGATTCACATACATTCCAGAACTGCCACATATATGCTGCTATGTAGCAATGTATCTCAATATTCCCCTCTGAGGTTGTATAATTCTTTCCGTTTTCATCTTTAGGACGGTAACCCCAGCCGTCATCAACACCCCATCCTTCAACCGTCTCACCCGGACGGAGACCTCTGCCGTTATTAAGCGTTACCTTCCTCCCCGGATCGCCGCCGTTTTCGGGAGTTTTCTGACTTCCAATTTCGGGATAAAGCTCGTTGCGGAGTGCGTCCTTTTCTCCGTTCTTCACTGCAGCGGCATTATTCGCTCTTGCAAGGTCAGCGTCATAAGCGCCGTTTTCATCAAGTCCTCGCTCATAGAGAAGTTCAAAGTCGTTACTCGGGAAAAGGCGCTTGCACTTTGGACACTGAATCTTCCACGGACGGTTTATCGGGTCGTAGTTCCACGCACCGTAGCCGCCGGCAGATGCAGACTCAACATCTTCTCCGCAATATCTGCAATACTTATAATATTCATTGTCACCGACATGCGTTGTCTGACGCGCCCGAGGAATACCCTCACGCGGAAACATCTCATAAAGCTTCAGATACCCATCGTTATTCAGGTATTTATCCGCACGGCTTATTGCATCTGTCTTTTCTGATTTTGCCCACGAATATTTCGTCGTATTTTCCAATGCAATCTCGCGCTTTTCATATGTGTAGTACGTCGGTTCTGTTTTTCCGTCATGCATGGAAACCTTTATTTCCTTTGATGCGGAGATGTCATCACCGCGGAAGGTTGCCGATGCCGTAACATTCACCGTACCCTCTGCAAGCGCTGTTATGTAGCCTTCCGAATCAATGCTTACGATCCCTTCCGGCTCACAAATATATTCAATGCCGGTAGAGGACGGAACAACTGCCGTATTTCCGCTGTTCATCGACGAAAGAAGCTTTATCTGTCTTTTTTCACGTACATACATTTCTTCGGGAACTTCAAGTGACGCTCCGGCGCTTCCTGTGTTATCATATGCTGTAACACCTACGGTTCCGGTATATGCTTTACCTTCATAAGTTGCATTTGCCGTGATGTCAACATAACCGTCACCGATTGCAGTTATGAGTCCGTCAGCATCAATTGTGACTTTGCCGGTTTCGGAAAGCTTGTATGAAACGCTCTCAACAGTCTTTTCCGTAACGGTTCCGTCAAGCTTTTTTATCGGAAGATTAAACTGAGTCGTTCCCGGAACGTTCGGATCAGTGTATTCTATAACCTCGTCGTCCACAGATGCGATAAGATACTCAGTATCTGCCTCGGTCTCTCCCGGGAAAACGCCCATGAGCTTTGATCTATCTCCGCTTTTTAATCTGAAACTACCTATCGAACCGGAATAATAAGCATAATCCTTATCTGTCTCCTTACACCAGTCTGCGTTTGCCACAAACGTGAAAACATAGTATCCGGGTTCGCTTATTCTTATATTCTTTATATAATTCGGCGTTTTTACTATATCCTTCCAATAACTGGGGTTGAGCGGGATTGTTTCATCGTAACAACGATATTGACCCACCTTATCCTTTTCATTCATTGAATGAGCACCTTGTGACATATAAACGAATATCTCTCCGGCCTCATCTGTTGCGGCATTCCACATTTCCATATCGTATATTCCGGCCTCCGGAATAAATACCTCAAATGCAAGCCACTCGCCATGGCGAACCTGAATGTTTTTATTTCGATAATAGATTCTCGATGCAGTTTCCTGAGAATATGAGCCTTTGAAAAAACGATAAAATCCCTTTGTAACATCAAAACTCAGAATAGAAAATGGTAATCCACTCAATGTGTCCATTTCATTTGCCGCAAGATCGCTTCCAAGGTCATAGAATATATCCACACCCGGAGCATCGGGGTCTATAGCGCTGTATTCTGCCTCTGTCGAAACTGTTGCGCCGTTAAGCGTCAATGAAGCCGTAATCTTAACAGATGCAGTTTGCTTTTCGGTAATGTTACCTTCGTTGTCTATTTCGACAATCTCATTATCCTGACTTCCGTACTCAATCACTGCCCCTGTCATATCGGCATTGCTTCCGTCTGAAAGTATTCCGTACACCATAGCCTTACCGGGAGAAAGCTCAAGCTTTGCACCCATAAGAACCGTTCTTTTTCCGCCATCAAGTCTGAATGAGCTTGCCGTAGCACCTGCACCAAGTGACTTGAAGGTGAATACATACGTTCCGGCATCAAGAGTCAGAGTATCTCCCACTCTTGTTTCATGAAGCTCCATTGAGGATGAGAAAATGGTATAACCGCCCTTTGAGCTGTAGGTTCCGACCTGTGTACCAAAAGAGCTTTCGCTGTAGTTCTCAGTCTTTGAATAATAAACCTGGGTATCAGCACCGTTCGTTGCGAGCGGGTGATATGCATAGAAGCGATATTCTCCGTCTTCCGGAACCTTTACTTCAAAAGAGAGATATTTCCCACTTGCAGCAAACTGAAAATAATTACCTCTGTAATAAAAGTGAGCTGCATTATGCTTGTTATCATTTCCACCCTTGAATGCAAAGAAATTACTTGTGGAAACATATGTCATCGTATTAAGCCCCGGGGCAATTCCACTCTGTCCATCTCCGTATTCAAATCCGTTAGCTGCCATATGCTCGCCAATAGGATATTTCGCATTAACTCCCAGGCGAGTATCCTCGGTGACCGTAAGCTCTACGGAATATGATTTTACATCAGAAGCGAGCGAAGCATCGGATGCGGTCATTGTAATTTCAGCAGGACCGGGAGCTTTTGCCTTTATGACTCCGTCCTCGGTGACTTCTGCAACATCAGGATTGCTTGACTGATATTCAACAGTTGCCTCACTTCCGTCTATACTGAGATAACCTTTAAGCGATGCGCTTTCTCCGACTTCGAGTTTTTTCCCTCCGTCAAGATATCCCATAAGTGCATCTTTCGTTCCGTCTCCCATAGAGAGAGTCAAGCCGGCAGGGCGTTGATACCAATCGCCACCTGTTTTCTTTATAACAAGAATATATTCTCCTGATGCAGAAGCTGTGAATGTCCCTGTAGCAGAGTTAATCACTTCGCCTTCTGTTCCAGCTCCCGCCACCGTAGTACATACAGGTACTGCACCCTGCGCAAGTGCATCAGCAAGGCTCTCTTCAATATATATACCTGACACTGCTGTACTCTTTGCAAGATACTCATAATTTACATTATATGTTCCTGCTTTCGGAACATTTATTTTAAAAGCGACATATTCGCCTGTCTTATGGTACAAATACGTATAATCACCATTCCACCCATATCCATAAGAGCATGTATGACCGGCAAATTGGAGCCTTCCTCCGCTGTTTGCGTATGTAATTGTTTCCTGCGGAATCCCACCATACAGCTTTCCGGCAAAAGAATATACAATCTTTATATTGTCTCCTTCACCGTCCACACCCATAACATTCAATGGAAGCATCCCCACAATGATTATGAGAGATAAAAATAATGATAAAAATCTTTTCATACGTACCTCCTATTTTTTCTTAAATTTCATCAGTAAACTCTTGATGCACAGGCATCTTTCAATTCCAACCAAACACCTTATCGTCATAAATCATATAGTTCTGTGTGTATTTACAAAATCCAAAAATTTGTTCCAATCCTCACGGTTAATATAATGGCTTCCTTTTCTTAGATGATATCCTATGCTTCCGGCGTGAAAAACATCTCCTCCTGTTGGCAAGCGGTCATCATATACAAATCCTCGTTTTCTCTCCTTTTCATATTCTTCTCCCGCTGCCACGCAACTAAGTATTTCCGAAAGCGGATCTGCCCAGGAATCCCGGGTTGCACTTGCTACATAAACATGCCTCGGCGCAATCGATGCCATAAGGTAATGCTGATCATGCGGCATGAAAAATTCCTTATCAAGATATGCTTTATAATTTTCGCAGAAAAAGAATGGGAAGTATTTCCATATTCGATGTACTGTTTCTCCTTTATTACCTCTCGACAGTGCTGCTCCGCAACAACCGGAATTGTTCGAATATGCAAACTGAAAACGCTTATCGGTTGCTGCTGCCAAAAGAGCTGTTTTTCCAAGCCTTGAATGTCCACAAACAGACGCACAGGTTTTATCAAGATAATCCAAAGTATATGCATAATCCATAACCCGATGAGTTGCCCACGCCCACATGGCGATTTTTCCCGGAGAGGTTGCATCCCTTTTTCCGTCCGGATAAAGAATTCCTGACAGTCCGTTTAACATATCGTCATCATCTGATGTTACATCCTCAAAATTAAATGACAAAATTGCAAATCCCCGATCAATGATCTCTTCTGCAGGGAAAAAGCGATTCGGAATTTCCGCTCCAAAATTCGGGAAAACAATAAACGGATGTTTCCCCTCTTTGCGAGGGACAGTTACATAAATGGGGAAAGTAAATTCTTTTCCGTCAAAAACCGAAGTAATCTCGACCTTATCTACAGTCGCTTTTCCGCCCGTAAAATCATAAAGATAGTTTTTGGTCGTCTTCCACGTCATTTTTTCAGGCGTTGCAGGAAGATATCCATATTGCTCACGAAGAAGCGTATCTACCATATCTTTCCTCGAACAAAGAGGTGGGACGCGCCTATTCTCCAAAAGCAATTTCAGAAAATCGGGAGTGTAACCATCCAGAGTTGACCGTTGCCACTTTTCTATCATAGCAGCTATCAGGTTAAGCTCGTTAAGGAACACACAGTTTTCTTCAAATTCTGTTGCATCTTTTGAGATGAAACGAAGGAGTTCATCATCTGTAAACGAATTAAATACCGGCAAAAGATTTACATATTGCAGCGCATTAGCATCTGCGTAATACCCGTTTTTGAAAAATTCTTTTATTACATCTCCTAAACTACTACCGGATGATACAGACAATTCATCAACATAAATCGTTTTTGTGAATCCTTTAAGTTCCCGGTACGCAGTTTTGATATCCTCGCCGCAGCGTTCAAACTCAGCTGGAATAAATGCAAAGTCCAATTCGTTGCAAAACACCGTCTTTAGTGCAGAACGACAATTTTCAATAGTATCAGCAAAGGTTCCTTCTTTATTTGCAAGAAGAATCTTTACCCCGGTTCCTCTGACATCTTCGCAAATCAACTTCAGCAATTCCGGGAATTTTTCGTTTTCTTCTTTTTCTGCTGTTTTCTCTCTTTTTCCTGCAGTTATCTTTATATAACCCGCACCAAGTTTTTTTGCAAAATTTGTTATCTTTTTAAAGCATTCAGTTACTTCTGAATTGATTTTTTTTGCTGCGAAATCCAAATCAACTGAGAGTATTGCAAGCTTAATTCCGCACTTTTCAGCATTCGAGGCTATCAGCCGGATTTCTGCCTCATCCGTTTTTTCAAAGCCTTTTCCCTCAACCTCCCGCAACTCAAAAAACATAATTCCAATTTTTTTGAGAACAGAAAATATTTCTCCGGAAACGGCCTCATTTACATCTACCGAATAGCAATACCTGTTGTACTCTATCGTATTTATCGCTTCTACATTTCCGCTTTTTAAATTTTCTAATTCATCCCGATATTCACCAAGCTGCATTTTTATAGCATTTTTCTCTTTTTCTTCCGACTCGCAGGCGTTCAATTCATTTTCTGTTTTTTCAACTAACGATATGATGAAATCGAGCTTTTCATCCGATAATTTAGCTCCCGTTCTGATTTTAGATATTTCAACAGACAAAGCTGCAAGATGACAGCTTAAGGCAATATCATTTTTTATTTCACTGTCAAAGTCGAATTGCATTATTTTATTTATCGCCAAATATACATGTCCCAAATGGACACGAGATATTTCTTCTATATGATAATAATACTCAAGCCGAGACAGCCAGTCCAAGATTTTTGTTCCGTTTAAAAATTCTTTTTCAATGTATTTTTGAGTTTCTTCCATGCATACATCTTCTCTTCTTTCTCCGATGCCACTCGACTTCTCTCCCCATATATACATAGCCGCAAAAACTATTGGCTGCATCATTGCCACAAAAAGCTGTTTCCACACGAGATACTCCGGGTGATTTTTTTCATTTACATCGTCAATAAGAAGAAATCCTTTGCTTTCCGCTCCTGCTGCAGCTGTAATACTGCATATTGTCTTCTGACACATTCCTGTAAAACTTTTGTCTGTACTGCAAAAAGCACGCGTATATTCATCAGTTTTAACAGTATCAACACACGCAAATTTTATTCCTTTATATGTACAGTATTCTTTAATATCAAAAGACGTTGCAGTTTCATCGCTGAGTTCGCAAAAATTATAAAACAACTCGTTGTATCCCAAATCAGCCAACAAATCAATTATCTGCTTCATTCGTACGGTTCCTGTTGCCTTAAATCTATCAAGAGCAATCATATAAGCTCTATGTGAGAATCTTGTTGTATTTTTCAATTCTATCACTCCCAAAATTCCTTCCATGATTCTTTGTTTTAATTATAATCATTATGATTTTTATGTCTGTTTGTAAAACCATACATTTTATCAAATAGCTTAATACGAAAGCAAAAACTCATTACCAAATCAATGTACTAAAGCTATAATTATCAAAAAAGAAAAATGCAAAAAAGAATTACTCCAACACCTTTAATCCGAATAAAGAAATCGTTTCTTTTGCAATATTGACCTCTTCATCACTTGGAAGTTTTACGGGAAGTGTGTTCGTCATATCGATTGATTTATACTTACTTCCCGAAAAATTATGATACGGTAATATTCTCACACCTACTATATTTTTTAGTCTGCACAGGAAATCACCTATTTTTCCTACTTGATGCATATTATATTCAGGCACAAGCGGAATTCTTATTTCGATTGTGTTCCCACATTTATCTAAATATTTTAGGTTTTCAAGAATAATTCTATTAGACTGACCCGTGCATTTTTTGTGCACATCTTCATCGTAAGCTTTCAGATCATACAAAAACAAATCAGTATAAGGAACAACCTTATCCAATGCATCCTTTGAAACAAACCCACAGGTATCAACAGTCGTGTGGATGTTTTCTTTTTTAAGTCTTTTCAAAAGCTCTGCGCAAAAATCGGCCTGCATCAGACACTCTCCGCCCGAGAGCGTCACTCCACCTCCCGATGAAACGTAAAAATCGTTGTCCTCCAAAAGCTCGTCAATTATCTCTTCCACATTTACATATTTTCCGTAAAGCAATAAATTTTTCGAATAGCACACGCCTGTGCATAATCCGCAGGCTGTGCATTTTTTTCTGTCAAATTTATGAATATGCTCTTCATCCATAAAATGCGCCATACTTGGACAAACCGCCACGCATCTGCCACAATTAAGGCATTTATGCTCTATATATCCAAGCTGTTTGTCGCTTGAAATACTTTCGGGATTATGACACCACACACATTTTAACGGGCAACCCTTGAAAAACACGGTTGTCCTTATGCCCGGTCCGTCGTGAACCGCAAAGTGTTTGATATCAAATATGTATCCTGTCATTTTTTATTCCCTTCTTTTTTTTGCACAGAGAAAGAGTTTCTTTTGGAATTTATCAATACAATTCCAACACTTATAAATATAAGTGACAATGCATAATTCCATTTAAAAATATCCTCGTGAAGCATTACGGAAGACATAATAACTCCGAACACGGTTATCAAAAGATTGAAGGATGAAACCTCAGATGCAGGGAAATGCTTTAGCGGCATCAGTGAAAGAATATATGCAACTGCAGAAAGCAGAATAAGCAGCACTAAAGAAGTAACTCCTTCTGCGGATATATAATTAATTCTGCCGCCGTTCAGTACAGAAAATATGCAAAGAAGGATTCCTCCGATAAGCTGACCGTAACCCACAAGCTTTGGTGCAGAAATTTTATCCGCCGCATTTTTTGCGACAAAATAAGCAAGCGATTGGCAAATAACAGCGCCGAGCATTATACCCTCTCCCGCTATGTCAAAACTGAAGGAAAAGCCATCTATATTTATCAGCGCAACTCCGGAAAACCCTATAATGCACCCGATGATTTTCTTAAGATTCAACTTATCACTTTTGAAAAAAATTCCACTTGTCAAAACTATTATAAAAACACATAATTGGTCATATACAGCACCTTTTGAGCCTTCTATTTTTGAAAGTGCAATATACGTAAATGAATATTGCAAAGCAGTTGCCATAATGCCGTAAAGCAATATACTCTTTATCTGCAAGCGATTTATACGCAAACGGTTATCTTCGGTAAAAAAGCACCATAAAAGAGCAAGAACTCCGGAAAGTGAAAAGCGAATACCTGCAATCAGACATTTTGATATATTATCCGTATCGAGGATTTGAAATGATTCCATACAAGTTTTTACAAGAGGAAAAGCACACCCCCACAAAAACGTATAGAATATCGCCGTAAAAACAACGTTGCGCTTCTTTTTGAAAAAATTATCCATTCGCTCTACTCCGTTTTTGCACTGTTAAACTAATGATTTTGCACGAATTATGTATGCGTTCTGTTCGTCGCGGCTGAGATTATTCCATAACACATTCCAGCCCGATATACGCACCTGCAGATTTTTATATCTGTCGGGGTTGTTCTGAGCATCAACCAGCATTTCCGGACTAAATATATTAAACTGTATGGAGATTCCGTCGTTTTTCAGATAGTGCATAAGAATTCCTTCAAGAGCGCACAGTCCTTCTTCTCCGCTAACTGCTGACGGATGAAGCATTGCATCAAGAACAAAAGCTTCTGAGAATAAACACGGATGAATGTGCATTACAGAACGTATCATCGGGAGAATACCACGCCGCTCCATACCGATTACAGGTGCTGCATTTTTCGAGCATTCCTCACCCATTTTTCTTCCGTCGGGCGTTGCTTCTGTAAGCTCTCCGCAGCGGCGGAAATCCAAAGTAGATGGAACCCCTGCTTTGTAAACGCCTCCACGACTATTTTTCTGACCGGTTATATACATAGCATACCAGTCGCTCAAAGTTGCAGCCAAATCATCGGCAATTTTATCGCCGTTTCCGTATTTATGTTCTGCATTAAGAGCCTGCAGACGCAGCTCGTCAAAACCTTCCCAGTTATTTTCCAAAGCAGTCTTTAATTCCGTGAAAGTAGTCGTTTTCTTTTCAAAAACCAATTCCTTTACAGCTAAAAGCGAATCGACTGCCGTGGCAAAAGAGCAAAGCAACAATGTAGAGGTCGGATATTTCACACCAAATGCATATGCATCCACAGCCTTTTCAAGACTGCTTTCTATTGTTGCTGAAAGCATTATTGACGGGCTGATTACGGAAACGTATCTTTCATATTTTCTTGCTGTTTCAATCATAGTGTCAAGGATGTTTTTGAATTGCTTTATGAAAGCCTCGTAGAAATCATCGAAGGTTTTGAAATCCTCAACATTTCCTGTACTGAGTCCGATTTTTTTACCTATTACGGTATCGAAGCCGTTTGTGAATGTATAAGTAATTGCTTTTGCCATATTCGGATATCCCGAAATCATACAGGCTTCTTTTCCTCTTATATGCATTTCATTACATCCGCTTATATCGCAATTACGCGCTTCCTCCTCGGTAACTCCATAACAGCTCATAAGTGATTTGGTCATACCTGGTACGCAACAGAAGACAAAGCTGGTTTGTCCTGCCCGTATCATCTCAAGAACTTTGCGCGGTATTTTGGGGTTTGTATTAAAATCAAGCTTGATTTGTATTTTCGGATTGTATAATCCCAGACTTTCGTACACTTCAAGTATATCAATGGTAAACTCGCTTATATCCGTTTCATTGTCAAAATCCGTGCCACAAAGATAAAATGGCTGTCCCCAATAATTCCCCATCGCGGAAAACTGCATCATAAAATATGCAAGAAAAGATTTTATTTCATTTCTTGTAAATGTACCGCTTTCTATGTCCTTCTTGTAAAAAGCATATAAACTACGGTCAAGTCCGTTCCCCAAAGAGCGTGCCTGATACTGATCGATGTTTTCTGCACACATAAAATAAGTAAATATTACAAGAAGTGCTTCGTATGTATTGCCGGGGGTCCCGGAGCTTATGTTTTTAAGGCTTTTTAATATAAGCTCTGTTTTTTCGCCACTGTGCTTTTCAGCATAATCCCTAATTCTCAAAAGGAGGTTGATTATCGCCTCATATTCTATCTCTATTGATTTGAAAAATGCCTCTTCGCGTGCGGAAAGCTTTCTTTCCTGTGATAACTTCTTGTGATAGCTTTTTGAACGCTCCACAAGGCCAGGGAAACCGAGATTCAGTATATCTATCCAATGAGGAACAACGTGGTCAGTATCGAGAATGAGTCTTCCAGCAGATGATTTTGAAAAATCATCGATTACTTGCTTGACATCAGGCATGGAATCAAAAATCTCATCTCTCCACTTGGACACGAAGTGTCTGTTAAGAGGCCAATCGCTATACAAACCAAAGAAATAGTCGTTTTCGGAAAAATCTATGGGGGCGTTGTCTAGGACAAAAGCAAATCCCTTAGCTTTTGCTTCGGCGTGGTCCAGCTCCTTTGTTTCCTCATAAAGCGCAGAAAGGGCCTTTTGCATTTCATCATTATCAAGACCTGTTGCCAAATCACCTTGCATACTGTATTTCTTTTCAATATAGGCCCTATCTTCGATTGTAATATATTTCATTATATTAGCCTCCTTGCATTTTATAATGACATTAAGAAAAATCACTCAACACACAAACAGTAAATAGTCCCGGAATTATCGGAGCATCCACTCATTTTCATATCATTTAAGGCCCGCTTCTACTCCATATATTTAAGTATACTACCTGTCTCCTGAAGGCTTCCAAGTGCAAGAAGATATCTTTCAAAATGGAACGGACCTGTAATATGCGTGCCGCTTTCCTTCGGGCTGTAAAATTTACCGTCTTCTTTCAGCATTTCTCGAAACCACACACCTTCCGGATAAGCATTATAATAATCAAGCAAAGTCTTTTCAATCTTATCAGATAATTCGAGATACTTCTTTTCACCGAAAATATTATGCGCAAGACGAAATGCAATTATTGCCTCCTGCTGTGGCCATGTCAAATATGCATTACCTAAATCTTCGGTTAGCGGCTTTGATAAATCTCTTTCTGTCGGGATAACATCAGTTATGTTTTCAAAAAGCGCCGGCATTGCGTAATCGACAAGCTTTTTTCCAAAATTTCGGATTTCATCGTTATTCCCGACCTCCCCTTCGCTAAGCACAAACCATGCCGCCTCATAAATGTGACCGGGACATGATGAAACTCCCAGAGGTGCAGGAAGCTTTTCTCCTGAAAGCGAAACGTATTCATTGATCTGTCTGTTCTCGTCATCAACAAAACCGCCGTTTTTCATCTCGTCAAGAGCCATACATATTACTTCATCATACTTTTCGGGATTTATTTTAACATTACGCATAAACTGTGCTGTTGCAAGAACTGCCATATGAAGTCCGAAGGTTTTGCACGCCATATCGGCATCCTGCCCATCTACTTTATCGACAAGCTCCTGAGTAGTGTATTTATTCTTTTTATAAAGGTCAAGCACTGTGTCGAAAAAACGTTCTGCCCGGTTCCATACTTCCGGTCTGCCGCAAATTCTGTAATACTGTGCACATCCCATTGCCGCAAACATCTCGCTGTAGTAATAAATCTCACGCACGGTTTTGGGATTACCCTCGCGGTCTGATATGAATGGCAGTCTGTCTCCGCGAAGCGTGCATTTATCAAAAAACCTAAAAATATGATCGCAGATGTCTAGGTACTCCTGTTTTGCACCGCAAAGACGGTATGCAACGGAATAAGACCACATCGCACGTCCTAAAAACCATATATTTTTATCAGTGTCCTTTACGCTGCCGTTTTTATCAAATGATGTGAATATACCACCACATTCTTTATCAGGGGTCATTGCAATCCAGCGCGGAAGAATTTCTTCGGTTAAGTATTTCCAATACTTCATTTTCACATCTCCAAACTCTTAAGCTCAAGCGAATCAAGCGTTAATGTCTGTTCCTTATCTTTATATATTACTTTCACGGTAATCGGCATATCGTAGTCAGTGTTAAGCAAATAAACTTTATGATTATCATACACCGCCCAACGCAGTCTGTCGTTACCAAGAACACGAATTTCACACTTTCTCGAGCTTGCTGTTATAAACTCACGCATCATTGCCCTATAAAGCGGATAAAGCGCACCATTTCCCGGATAATTCGTGCTCGTAACGAGCGTTGCCGTGCCCTGTCCGACTTTATGCTCAATAACAGCCGGAGTTTTTAAATCGACATTCGCAAACGAATCTGAAATAACAGCTGTTTCAACACCTCCGCAAAGTTCAAACTTTGCCCAATTCACATAACCTGCACTGTATATCGGATCAGCTACTAAATCCTTTGTCCCGGGATAAAGCACGTCTTCATTTACGGAGGTGAATTTGAACTTTATTCCTGCGTTTGTATTTACAACTTCTCCTGTATAGCGGCAACCAAACAGTTTTTTAAGTTTTTCGTTTGAAGGAAGCGTAAGTGTTCCGCCTCGAACGGTTGAGTAATTGAGATGAGCCACAGACATAAGCAGGTTGCCACCTTGATTTACATATTCTGTCAGCTTATCCATATTTTCATCCGTCATTGAGTTCCAACCGAGGAAAATAAGGTAATCATAGCGCAACAGATGTTCAACATCTGCCTCGATCGGTACAATATCATACATTCCGTATGCCGGATATGCAGAGAAATCATGCTCTCCAAAGTTTGCAATATCAGTCCACTGGCGCTTTGCGCCAATCTCGTCGAGCAGTCTCCATGAATATTCGGCATCACTGTGTCCCCATTCTTTGCGGTGAAACTGATTCCATACGGAGCTGCCACCCCATCCGCCCCACGCATCGTGAAGACCCGAGACGAACGCTACCTTTGCTTTAGGCCCGCCCTTAGGACGTTCATCGCGCCTTATGAGCTCCATTGTGTTTTTCAGCACATTCTGATAATCGTGGCAAATTTCAGAATCCTTATCATAAGCATCTCCGTATGATTCCAGACATTCGTCACCACTCTCAAGACAAAACACATTTGTTCCTGCAAGATATGCATATTTATATGCAAGCTCAAGTCTTTTTCTTTTCAATGTATCTGCGTGACGCATGCCACCATACCACTCATGAGCAACATATGTTCCCCACATCTTTGAGTCTATAGCACGTGCAGTGCCACGCAACGAAGATACAAGAATATCAGGATTTCCGCACATAAGCTCAAGCATCGGAATTGTGACGCCTGCTTCGGCATTATATTTATTCAGACCTGTTGCTTCAACGGAAACAACTTCCGGAACATTGAGTTTTTTATCTACATTGATATATTCGGAAACCCCCTTAACATAACCCTCGTGTGCCTCTTTCATATCGGCATAGTCTAGCTTTTGCTGTGTCGGATCTGCGCGACCTGCGGACTTTCTGAAATATCCTGCGTGCTTGCATGCGCGTGAACTGCCAACTTCCCCGATCATATCTCCTATGAAATACTCTCCGGCAATGTCCCGCATTTTTGTAACAGTATCAGCATCAAGAAGAGATTCCCTATCTTCAGGCGTGAACTGCACCGTATAGAGGAAAATGAAATATATTTTGTGTTCTGCAAGGTACTTTGCCCACTCAATAAAATAGTGTTGAGGAACATCAATGTCTCTGCTATGATATCTCGGACGGATTGTTACAAAATTGAACCCCGGTTTGACGCAACGTTCGTATATTTCATCAATTACTTTTTCCGGCTCAAAGTTGTGTTCACCAATGTGTATACCGTTTAATACAAAATCTCTTTCCATCTTTATACCTCACATTATATTTTCAAAAGACCTGCAGTACAATTTGTGTGTAACAGATTTAATTCGGAGTCCTTATGCTTTACAGTCTTACACCTGAGCCATAGCCAATTATATCTCCCCGAAGGATTCTTTCTTTGACAGCACGCTGAATCGTCGTATTCTCAGGATAATCCTTGGGATTTTCACACCTTTCAGGAAACACCCAACGAAGCACATCTCCCGGATCATCTACAAAGTCAATTATTTTGTATCTGCCTTGAAAACGCGATATAAGTGACTGT
>JAZSOL010000257.1:0-2479 GCA_045536915.1 Clostridia bacterium | reverse complement strand
TTTCAAGGCGTGGTTGCTTTTTCAGTTCACCGTCAGGAATGCTCCATGAGGCTATCGGGACGTTGTAGCTTTCAATGCTCTCGGGATTTGTTACGTAAGATGGAGTAAGCTTTGCAGTAACCGCTATATCGCCCGTAGCCTCCGTGCGAAGGTAGATACGGTTTTTTACAGGTGCCACACTCACTATTATATCCTCACCGCCCTGAGGAAGCGGGGATGGAGTATCCACAACAACCTCAAAAGCCTCACTGCACATAAATTCTATTTTCAGCTTTTCACCCGGATTTGAATTGCTTGTGAGAATCACGGAATTTCCAACCTTTTCTGCCGCCTGATCGGTATAGAGAAAGGAATATATCTCGCTTTTCTGATTGAGGCTTATTTCATCACGGACTACAAGGCTCTGCCTTTCATCGGTGAGATAGTATGCCCTTTTGGCTGATTTTGCCTTGCCGTTGTGGGAGTCGGTCATATTAAGAACCGCTTTGACTCCCCTCGGCTTTGACACGTAGCTCTCAAATTTCGCTTTAACGTTCGGGTCGTATTCACCGTTTTTGTCGGGGTTTATTATAATACAGTTATTGGCTTCTGCCCTTAAGGTATAGTATTTCCACCTCATACCGGTTACGCCGGCATAATCCCAGTAGCCCTCGCCGTTATAGTCGGGGTTTTTGCTTGTGATAATCCATGGGGTTGTGCCTGTTCCGTACACAAACGAGCCAACATCCATATGACCGTGAACTGCCTGCGGTCTTCCGCCTCTTGCACCAAAAAATGCCATGGTTCCATCCCATGAATCACGCCCGGTTACAACCTCATCGCCATGATAATAGATGTCACTTTCCGGGAAGGCAACATCGGCATTTATTGCATCAGGGCTGTACCAGAGCATAGCACGGGCATTTGTCATAATATAGTCGGGGTTGTTTTTGTACCACATTGCAATGAGTCCGTTGCGGTCATAATAGTCTGCAAACCAGAGAAGTGCCTCATTGAACACGGCATAAAAGCTTTTTCCGTCGTTGAATCCAAAGCTTACCGCAGGACTCTGCATATTGAATATAAATTCTGCCGCTCTGTCGGTTCCTTCGGAATAGTCAAGTGTGTAAAGATTATCAAACACAAGCTTCATGCACGAAAGCATGTAGCTGTAGTATTCAAGAGTCATTGCACCGTAGCCGATACCCTCATACCATGAGCCGTTGGGTGCAAAGTGGTGAATTGCTTCTTCTGTTGCTCTCACAGAACCGGATATAAGATAAAACGACTCTGCCGGAAATACATCTGCAAATGCAATGCCCATCATAACCGAACCGGCATTCATAACCTGGTTATGATTCTGGGTTGCAATAATACCACCCTTCATATCATTGCTTTTGTTCATAAATCCGTTTGCATAAAGATAGAAGCACTGCTCATATGCCGCAGTTTCAAGCTTCTCTCGCTGCTCGGGAGTGAAGGTATGGTAAAACCAGTCATAGCCTATTGCATAACCTATGGCAAGAGCTCCCACATCTATGTGATGCTCAGGATGCCAGTCGGGGAAATTGGCAATCGCCTCCATCTCCTCATAGGCCTTTTTTGCATATTTTTCATCACCGCTTATATGATAGGCAATACCAAGAGTTTCCATGTGTTCCACAAAATCAAGCGATACATACCAAAGCCGCACTCCATCGCGAAGCTCATATTTCAAAAGCTCCTTGCCGAGAATAATATCGGCATTTCTGAGGATACCCTCGTAGCTCTTTTTCATTCTGGAATCTGTGGCTACAAGGGAACGCAGGCGTTCAAAGTCAGCATTCGTTGCCAGAACTCTTGGGTGCACACCCTTCAGGGCAGAGCTTTCATAGTCCGCTTTAATACGCTCTGCGTCCGGTCGCAGATAAAACATGAATGCATTCAAATCATCCGTAAGGCGCAGAGTTTCAGGAAGAGAAACCTCTTTATCTGAAATTATAAGGAGCCCGTTATTTATAATTTCATCTGATTCAAGCGGAGTTGCCACTTTACCGAGAGCATCGGTAAGCACTGCTTCAAGAGGTATATAACACTTTCCGTCATATACCTTTGGCGCCACCGGAAGAGTCAGATTTTTTGAGCCTGAGCTGTAAGTATTTGAATTTACATTCGCCTTAATCTGACCTATAGTGATACTTCCCGATGCCGAATCAAAACCGCTTTTGAGTCCGAAGGCTTTTTCAAAAAATTCAACCGGAACCATAGCAATTCCGTTTTCGGATTTTGGTGTAAATGCCGTTTTAGCGCCACTTGCCCAGAGCACTCCGCTTCGGGTGTGGTAAGCTGTTTTGCCGGCAAGGTATTGTCTTGACGGTTCTTCAGATGCAAAAATCGCATAATCCTCAAGCTGAATTTCAAGCTTCTTTTTGTCCTCTGCCGAAACATCTCTCGGCTCTGTGCCGCCGTAGATTGCAAGGTTATCAAGATAGTATTTGCAACCGTAGCCAACAGCCGCTGT
>JAZSOL010000082.1:0-4548 GCA_045536915.1 Clostridia bacterium | reverse complement strand
GACGTCGAGGACGCCGTCCCCTACGAAACATCCACGTTGATTTCATTATCAAACACCCCCATAAATCTAAATTTATCTGAAACAACCAAAAATGAGGAAACTCAAAAAATCAACAAAGTTCTTGTTTTTTTTCAAAGTATATGATATAATGTTTCAAAGTGTCTGTTTTTATGGCATTTAATAAATATTTTGAGGAGACGTGCAAATGTCAGGCTTAAGAGAAAAATCCGCTGAAATTGCGGTTCTGATTCCATGCTACAATGAAGCTCAGACAATCGAAAAAGTTGTGTGCGACTGGAAAAAGGAGCTTCCCGAAGCAACAATATATGTGTATGACAATAATTCATCCGACGATACGGCTCAGATTGCTGAAAAATGCGGTGCTGTAGTGCGCCATGAATATGCTCAGGGCAAGGGTAATGTTATCCGCAGAATGTTCAGAGAAATAGATGCCGATTGCTATATTATGGTAGACGGCGATGATACATATCCGGCAAACTGCGCAAAAGAGCTTGTTTCTCTGGTGCTCGATAAGGATGCCGATATGGTTGTTGGCGACAGGCTTTCTTCAACCTACTACAACGAAAACAAACGTCCGTTCCACAACTTCGGAAATAACATTGTGAGAAAATTTATCAATAAGCTTTTCAAAACCGACGTTAAAGATATTATGACGGGTTGCAGAGCTTTCAGCTATCAGTTTGTGAAAACTTTCCCCGTGCTTTCAAAAGGCTTCGAAATTGAAACCGAAATGACAATTCATGCCGTTGACAAGAATATGCGCATAGAAACGGTTGTTATTGACTACCGCGACCGTCCCGAAGGAAGCGAATCAAAGCTCAACACTTTCTCCGACGGATTCAAGGTGCTTATGACTATTGCAAAAATGTTTAAAAATCATAAGCCTCTTACTTTCTTCTCGGTATTTTCAGTAATACTGCTCGTCATTGCGGCAATTTTGTTTGTGCCGGTTTTGATACAGTATTTCCAAACCGGACTTGTGGAAAGATTTCCAACTCTTATAGTGAGCGGATTTATGACTCTTGCGGCAATTCAGTCGTTCTTTTCAGGGCTCATTCTCAACACCCTGATTGCCAAAGAAAAGCAGGATTTTGAACACAAGCTTCAGGTTGTGGCTAAGCTTCGAAAGGATTAATATGGATAAATACAGAAAACTATTTGTGCAGATTCTGAAATTCGGATTCGTGGGTGCTTCGGCATTTGTTATTGATTTTGCGGTACTCTGGGTTTTAACGGAGTTTCTCGGAGTTCACTATCTTATATCAAATGTTATCTCATTCACCGTATCGGTTATCTACAACTACATTCTGAGCGTATACTGGGTGTTTGACGCTACTGCAAATCACAAGAAATCCACCGAGCTTATAGTCTTTATTACCCTGAGTGTTATTGGTCTCGGAATTAATCAGCTTATCTACTGGATATGCGTGGAATTTGCAGGTATTCACTATCTGATTTCAAAAATAATTGCCACTGCAATTGTGATGGTATATAATTTTATTACGAGAAAAATATTTCTTGAAAAATGAGTGTGATAGTATGATTAAAAAAATATTTTTTGCGGTCTGTTTAATTCTGACCGCATTTTTTTCCTTTTTTGACCCGTTGGGTATCGGTTTTGAATTTAGCAAAACTGCGCTTGCAAACTGCGCAATGCTTGCTGTTGCGTTTGGAGTTTTTTATGCTTCATACGAAAATATTGCCAAAATAACTCTCAAAGCTTATGAAAAGTTTTTTGCGGTTATTTTAGGGCTATGTATGACTTTGGGATTTTCGCTTCTCAGAGGCAAAGGCTTTGATGTGTTTTATGCATCAACGGTTGCGGTTGTGTTTTGCGTTTTGTCTGCCGGATATTACTGCGTGTTTGCTAATCTTTTAATGAGATTCTTTTTTGCGGTTGCTTCATCTTCAAAAGAAAACAAAGCAGTTTCGGAATTTATCCGCAAAAACCGTTTTACGGGAAAGCTTTATGCTAAAATTGAAAGCAACAGCTTTGCTTTTTATTTTGCTTTCTTTATGATACTCTGGGGAATCGTTTTGATTATCAACTTCCCGGGAATTGTTATGTTTGACACCCGAAATCAGGTTGCAATGTTCTACGGAGTTGAAAACCACCACACAAACGCTTCAATCCTCATAAACCCCGATATGCTCATTACCCAGCACCACAGCGTTTTGCACACACTCCTTGTGGGCTTTATGTTTAAACTCGGAAAAGATGTTTTCGGCACATTTGAAGCAGGAATTTTTATCTACAATCTCATTCAGTACACCGTGATGTCTGCTATTACGGCATATATGTTTAAATGCATAAGAAAATATGTGAGCACTGTTTGGACTTTTTTGTGGCTTATGCTTTTCGGAATTCATCCGTTTTTCGGAATCGGAGCCGTTTTAGTTACCAAAGACATCTATTTTTGCGGATTCTTTGTTTTATATATGCTCAAATATTACGAGCTTATAAGAAATCCGGAAAACTTTAAAAAGCCGGGATTTTTCACTCAGTTTATGCTAATAACGCTAGCACTTCTGCTCCTTCGCAACAATGCACTTTATTCTCTTGCCATAATCTCACTTCTGATGCTGATTTTTATGAAAGGGAAAAGAGGCTGTGTATGCATTTATATGGCTCTTATAATAGCTTTCAACACGGTATATACGGGCGCGTTGCTCCCTGCATTCGAGGTTTCTCCGGGAAATCCGAGAGAAATGCTTTCCGTGCCGTTTCAGCAGACGGCTTACTATGTGAATAAATTTGAAGACGAGGTAACTCCCGAAGAAAAGAAGGCAATAAGCGCCGTTTTGGACTACGAAGTTCTTAAAAATGAATATAATCCGGAAAAGAGTGACCCCGTTAAGGATACATACAACAAATATGCCACAACAGATGAGCTTATTGATTATTTTGCCGTGTGGGGAAAAATGCTTTTAAAACACCCCGTGTCATACGTTGAAGCATTCTTAAGCCTCAACTACGGCTACTACTTCCCCGGCATGAAAACCGACCCGATGAACTACCATGCCTACAACGATATGCGCACCAAACGCGCCATGGAAAAAGACGGCTTTGAAACCCTCAACACAAAAGAGCCGGGATTTGTTCAGCACGCATACTTTTCTTATCAGGGATTTATGTATCGCTTCCCGTTCACCTGCCTTATAACAGACACGGGAATTCACTTCTGGATATGGATATTTATGATGCTATATATTATAAGAAGCTTTAAAAACAAAAAGAAATATCTTATGTATTATATCCCGTTTTTTGCCTACCTTATTTTCATTCTCGTGGGACCTGTAAACGGAACGCTGTATATAAGATATGTAATGCCTTTTATCTACACTCTGCCGCTGGCATTTCTGCCTGTTTGGGAACATCAGATTAAAAACAATTGATATTCTCTGCAAAATGTTTTATGTGTATCCACCATAAAAAAGTAAAATCGCTCATCTCCGGCAAAGATGGCGATTTTACTTTTTTTAATTACAATCCCGGCTAACCGTTCAAAACGGTGTGCCCTGTATCTGCCTTTATTACAGGCAATTTTTTTCAATTTGTCAGGTTTTTATTTTAAAAACATTGAAACGCATATATTATTTTTTCCTGAAACAAATTTGTTTTTAAATATGACAACACCTATTTTGCTGTAGCTTCCGTTATGTATAATTCCGATTATTGCATTATTAAAGTATATAATTCGTTGAAATGTAAATACTTAATATAAATTGAATTTTTCTGAAAGGATATATCCGATTTATGTTAAAAAAAATATTTCTATACAGTTTTATTGCACTTGCATTGATTTTTACGTGTATCAACACTCATTTCAAATCAACAGAAGCCGCTCTTACATCTGAATTTCTAAGACTTCATATTATTGCCAACAGCGATTCTGCAGACGACCAGATGCTTAAGCTTAAAATCAGAAACCGGATACTCAGTGAAACAAAAGAATTGTTTGAACCCGGCCATGATATTATTAATGCAAAAGAAATTACCGCAGATGCCCTGGATGAATTTGAAGCCATTGCAAAAAAAGTAATCAAAGAAAACGGATGCAGTTACCCCGTTAAAGCATCGCTCTCAAAAAGCAATTTTCCCACCAAAGAATATGGCGACCTGATATTGCCTGCCGGAAACTACGATGCTCTGAAAATTGAAATTGGAAAGGCGAGCGGAAAAAACTGGTGGTGCGTTTTATTCCCTCCTCTTTGCTTTGTTGACGAAAGCTGCGTAACAGCGAATGCCGATGAGTTTCAAAGCCTCGAAAAAAGCATAGGCAAAGATAACGTTTCCCTTATAAGCAAAGACAAACCCAAAAGCACACAAATTAAATTCAAAACCTATGAAATATGGCAGAGAAGCAAACACAAATTAACAGCTCTTCTCAGCCGGAACTCCTGAATTAAATAATCCTTATAATGAACAAAATTGACTTCGTCAATTAACTGTTCGCTTCGCTCACATTTTTATAAGGAAAATTTTGTTGTTACAAGCAATTGCTGACGCAATTTCCTATGTAATAA
>JAZSOL010000222.1:0-3904 GCA_045536915.1 Clostridia bacterium | reverse complement strand
GTTATAAGGATATAATCAAAGTCCAGTTCAGAAACAATGTACATAACATCGGAGCAAGAGCATTTCAGGGAACAAGCCTTGCTTTGGTATGCTTCGGAACAAGCATTGAATCTGTAGGTGACAAGGCTTTCGCAGATTGTTGTATTGACTATGTGTTCATATATAACGAAAATATGTTTACAAATTTTAATACCAGATATGATTTCGGAGAAGTTGCAGCTACCGCAACCAATGTTTATGTCCACCGGGATATTTTGATAGGTCAACAAGATATAGCAGGTGATTACATTATAGCAAGCGGAATATATGACAAAATTGCCAGAGAACTGTCAGGTACAACAACATTAGCAGAACAGGACTATAAAATGGGTACATTTGTTGATGAAAAAAGCGAGTTTATGACTGTGTATGGCGGTTTGCTGGTTCGGAATTGGATGAGTGCAACCTATAACCCGGATACAAATATTCTGGATTACAGTTTCCACAGTCAAACAAAAGACCCATGGGAAGGGCGCGATATTGTTTCCTATAACACCGGTAACGATGCAGACACACCAAATTCAGGAACCTCAACCGGAGGCGACACAGGTAATTCCGGCGGCGGTAGTTCCGGCGGAAGTAAAACCGGTGGCAGTAGTTCCGGGGGAAGTAAACCCAGTGGCGGTAATATAACTACTAAACCTGCTACAAAGAAAAACACAAGCTGCTCCAGCTGTCATGGAAGCGGAAAGAAGGATTGCGGCTCTTGTAACGGAGGTTATATTACCGAGTATGAATCGGGACAATATATGGGATATGGTTCCCCAACCAGAGAAGTAAAGAAAAAATGTATGGTATGCCAAGGCAGCGGAAAAGTAAAATGCTATCATTAAAGAATTTTAATGGCTGATAGCAAGATTTGCAATAAAGAAAAGAGGGGATAAATTTATGAAAAAAATGTATAAAATGATAGCTCTCATCCTTTGTATTGCGATGATTGCTATGCTGGCAGGCTGTTCTGAAAGTACATACCAAGGCGGAAACAATGGCGGTAAAGCAGTCACCTCAGGCAATGATGTAGGCAATGGAAAGCAGGTCGGTAAAGACCGATTGTCGCAGGATGGAGTTGAATATCTTGTAGCTAACGGAAAACTTACTATTTCCGGCAACGGAACGGTTACAAAGGATGCTGTGGCAGCAATGCTTCCGGAATACAATATTGTAGACTTTGAAAGCGGTAATTTAGATGTTGGTGACGATGCGTTCAACGGTTACACCAATATAACGAAAATTATACTTAGGAACAACGTATATAATATCGGCGCAAGAGCATTTAAGGGCTGCAGTATTCCACTTATTGCATTGGGAAACAGTATTACAGACATAGGTGATGGAGCTTTTGAAGAATGTTGTCTTAAATACGTATTTATAAATAACGAATATATCTTCCAAAACTTCAACAGCAGATATGACTTTGGCGGTGTCGGAGCAACAGCATCGGGTATTTTTATTTATAAAGATCTTATTCCGTATGAATATAACAGCGATTACAGCGAGTATGAATCCATTGCCGGTGATTTCCTGACTTCCGGGGGTATGTTTGATGAGCTTGCACCGGAACGAGGGGCAACAGCTGTGGAGCAGCGGCATCATTACAATCAATGCTTTCATGAATCGAACGGTTACTTTTTTCAGGTGCTATCTGGCGGTGAAGGTGCGTGGGATATGATAAATGAATATGATTCTGACAGAAATATAATGGATTATCATATTGATATCAACTATTGGAAAGATAAAGGCATAGACATTGAGTTTTATAATAAGGATAATCTGGATGGACAATCTTTCCATATTCCGGCGAGCAATCCCGGTGGCGATACGAGCGGTAATTCCGATGGCGGTAATTCCGGTGGCGGTAATACAACTACTAACCCTGGTACAAAGAATGACGACGACTGTTTTGTTTGCGGTGGCAGCGGCAAGAAGGATTGCACATCTTGCGACAATGGTTATATTACCGAGTATGAATCAGGACAATATATGGGCTATGGTTCCCCAACCAGAGAAGTAACGAAAAAATGTATGGTATGCAAAGGCAGCGGGAAAGTAAAATGCTATCATTAAAGAATTTTATGGCTGATAGCAAGATTTGCAATAAAAAGTGAGGTCGGAAAAGAAATGTTTAATACAGAACCAAATGGAAAATTAGATTTCTATGATGAAGGGAAAAAGTTCATTAAGCAGGAACATGGAATTTTAATGTTAATAGACAACTTCGATATTTGTGTATATAGCCTTACTCCTAAAGGAGAAACATCCCCTAAATGGTTGGTAGTTAAGGTAACTCAGGCAGGTTGTATGGATCGTTATCTTGACGATAAAGCCAAGGTTCCTAAACGCTGTGTGGCTATGGAAAAGATGGATTATGAAAAATCAAGTCCTATGAATTTGTTTGGCAGAGTAAGAAGGATGACTTATGTGTTGAAAGGTAAGGCAGAGAACGAAATAGAAACAAGCTTTTACGAAAGAAATGGTTTGTCTAAAAACGCCGTCAATACAAATGACTTTTTCTCAATAGAAGTAGATTCCAATTCCAAAGAACCGGGTGCAGAAATATACTTACGGGATAAAGAACATTTTTTAAATGGCGACAAGGAAACGGAAGTAACTGAGCCTCAAACAACCCAAACAGAAGATAAAAGTAAAAATTCAGAGCTATACCAACGTTATCAACAATATATAAAAAACCATCCCTATATGTCGTACACAGAGTTTCTGAAAGAAGAGGAATCTAATGAAAGAGCTTACTTTCAAGGAAAAACATGGTATTAAACAAGAAGTTTCAAAAAACGGAGAATGGTATTATATCAGATAAAAAACTATTATAGGACAAGGAGAATGTTAAAATGAGTTATAGCAGTAAAGGAACACTCAGCATAGTTGACCGTAAAGGAAGATATATGGGAATGCAGAATATTGCAGAAGGATTTTTGACCGAACGCTGCATCCATATTTCCACTCAGGGACCGGAAAACAACCCGACTGCTGTGATTATTACAGTTTATGATAAAGATGATGCAGGCAAGAATTTTGAAGATATTAATTTTTCTGCATTAAAAGGTGAGTATGACAGGAATGCTACACCGAGTATGTTTTCGATGATGTTATCCCGTGCGACAGCAAATTTTGATTATGATAAAAAATATAACAACGGGACTTGCTATCGTTTTTATAGAAATGGTGCTATCAGAGATGTATCTCCTGAAATGTTTAATAATCCTGACACTGATTTCTCAAAACCGCTTGCGGAGTGGGAATGAAAAAACAAAAGTGTAAGGAGCGAGAATATGAAAAAAGTTGTTGTAATGGGCGGTTCATTTAATCCTCCCACCATTGCCCATCAGAAGATGCTTACATATGTGGTAGAACAACTTGGTGCAGATAAGGGTGTGTTTGTGCCTTCGCCTTATAGTTATGTGCTTGCAAAAATGGAGCAAAAAGGTATGCCGGAAGAGGCTTTGTCTGATGAATTGCGTCTTGCAATGCTTCGTGCTATGTGCGTGGATGATGCAAGGCTTGATGTGGATGATGTGGAATGTCGCAATCCTGAAAACTGGTACACCACAGAAACCATGAACTATATGCAGGAGAAATATCCGGATAGCCATATTACCTGCCTCGGCGGTGCTGACAGAGTGCGAGGATATATCAATGCTTACCGTTTTATCCCCTTTACAGACAAGTATTCCTATACTGTTGTTACCCGAGGCGATGATGATCCGATAGCGATTCTCAAGGAAAAGCCGGAAGCTTGGGAACGCAGAGACAGATTTAATATCATTCCTGCTCCAAAGGGCTTGGATGGAATCAGCTCCTCAGCTATCCGCAATAAGCTTCGTGCAGGTGAAGACGGTGCCAAAGAAAT
>JAZSOL010000142.1:0-9199 GCA_045536915.1 Clostridia bacterium | reverse complement strand
CAATATATGTAGGGGACGGCCTCCCGGACGTCCCGAAAAAATCATTTTGCTATAGCCTCTTGTTTATGAATTTTTTATTACATAGGAAATTGCGTCAGCAATTGCTTGTAACAACAAAATTTTCCTTATAAAATTGTGAGCGAAGCGAACAGTTAATTGACGAAGTCAATTTTGTTCATTTATCAGATTTTACTCAAAGGAAGGATTATTTTTTAAAAGTAGAATGAGTCGCTGAGATTTAAAACTTCAAGCTCAAGATTACTGTTCAAACCATTTAGCATTCCTTCGTTGTTGAGGATTTTGTTTATTTTCTCAATATGAGATAGCGTTATTTTTTCTCCGGGAATGAGAATAGGTGTTTCCTGAGGTATTTTATATACCATTTTTTTGCATATTCTTCCTGCTGATTCTCTGAAATCGACTAATTCGCTTTCGCATATAAAGGCTTTGCACGGCGGCACCTTGACATTTATTTTAGTACGTGTAGTGTGTATGCCGGATTCGTCTTCGGTTTGGATTTCGTCAACGGGGGAAACCAGTTTGGCAATTGTGTAGCATGCATTCACGAGCCTGCGGATTTCCGATGGAGTGTTGTAGAGCGAAACCGAGAAAACAACGTTGTCATTATCGGCACTTTCAGGTTCGATTCCGTATTTGCCGGAGAGGATTTTCGCGGCAGATATGCCGCTGATTGAAACCGCTGAAAAATTGAGCACGATTCGTGTGTGGTCAATTTCATCAATGTCGCATCCGTTGTTATATTCATTATCAAACCAAAGTAAATCTGTATTTGCGTTTATAAGCTGTTTGCCGTGTTCAATTTCTCTGAAAAGCGCATTGTATTTTTTTGTGTTTTCAAACGCATAGTAAATAGCATTTTCAATAGCACAAAGCATAGATGTAGAGTGGCTGCTTCCCTGATAAATATCAAGGAAATCACGCACTGTTTGAGGATTGATATCGTTTGATATGAGATGGAGAAGTCCGCTTCCGCTGAATGAACCGAGCGTTTTGGAAGCGCTGTGAACAACCATATCTGCGCCGCACGAAACTGCACTTTCCGGCGATTCTTCCGAGAAATTGAAATGTGTGCCGAGTGTTTCATCAACCAAAAGGAACATATTGTTTCTTTTTGCTATTTCCGAAGCTTTGCGTATGTTTGCGCACACTCCGTAGTATGTGGGAGTTGTGATTAAAATCGCTTTCGCATCACGGTGCTTTTCTGCTGTGTAGTCGAGTTCTTCCGTGTTTATTCCGCCGTTAAATGAATATTTTGCGCAGTAGCTTCTTTTTATGAAAACCGGATAAAGAGAAAGCAGAGTTATTGCGTGGATAACCGCTTTGTTGCATTCGGAATCCACAATTATTTTGTCACCTGCCGTGCAAACTGAGGCAAGCATTGTGTATATGCCGGCATCGGTTCCCCCTGTGAGATAGTAGCTTTTTGATGCACCAAAAATCCCTGCGATTTCTTCTTCGCTTTTAAGAATGAAGCTTTCGGGCTCGGGGGTGCAGTCGGTCACAGGAGAAAAAGATATATCAATTCTGCCGAGATTATCCGATTTCATTCTGACCTTGCCTTTGTGGCCGGGAGAGTTGAAAAGAGTTTTCTGATTGGCTATGTATTTCATTAAACCGTTATAAATCGGTGGTTTCATTTCAAATTCCTTCCTTTTTGAATTTATCTGTAAGTTGATTTGCGTTCAGACCTGAAAGTTTCATCTTTAACAGGCGTTTTTCATTATCGTGATTATATACAACATATATCTTGTTGCCTTTCTGAAATGCTCTTATAAAATTTTCCGATTTGGAAATTTTATGCGTTTTAATATCTTTTTTGCTGTCGGCTGCGGCAATAATATTTTGGCTTCTGATGGTGATAACGGGTCTGGTTTTTCTGCCGAGAAATCTTGTTACTGTTATGTACCTCGGAGATACCGTGATTTCATATTCAGTCATACATTTTGACACAAGATACCATCCGAATGCAAGAGTTCCTGCAAAAAGGAAAATCTGCATCACATATGGCTGAAAAAATCCAATAAGAATCTGAATTATTCCCCATAAGATACTCAAAGCATAAATACTTACTGCCCACACCGGTATAGTCCATATTGGATTTATACCCGGTTTTACTCTTTCTTTATACATAATTTTCTCCGTATACTCCTCTCACGGAAACTTCTCCCGAATTAACAGTTAATAAGCTTCCGTCATCTTTTTGTATATTAAGCGAACCGTCAGGGTTCATACTTTTGCATATTCCTGAAAACTCATTTTCGCCATCTGCATATATCACACGCACTCTGTTGCCCAAAGTCACACACGCGCGTTCATACTCTTCAATTAATTCTGCCTCTTTCATTGCAAGATATTTTTCCGTAAATTCAAGCACTTTGCACAAAACATCATTTTCATCAATCTCGTGTCCGCAAATAAGCTTAAGAGATGAAGCATAACGAAGTTCCGGCGGAAATTCGGTTGTGTTGGCATTTATGCCGATTCCTGCATTTATGTACTCTGAATAACCGTTTTGGGTGCGGAGCTTTGTGAGTATTCCGCAGAGTTTCATTCCGTTTTCGGATATAATGTCATTCGGCCATTTGATTTTGCATTCGGTATATTCCAAAAGAGCTTTCCAGACGCCCAAAGCGCATACCGCTGTCATAAGTTGAAGTTTCTCCTTTGAAAAACGGTTTTTTAGAATAAGAGAAAAATATATTCCGCCGGTATCAGATTGCCAGCTTCTGCCTAATCTTCCTCTTCCGTTTGTCTGGGTTTTTGCACACACCACGGTTCCGTCTTCGGGAATTAATTTATCAGCTTCGTCAAAGGTGGATGTAACTTTGTCAAAATAATAAAACTTTTTTCCAATAAAATCAGTTGCGAGGTTGTCTGCAATTTTTCCGGCAGAAATTCCGGATGTTTTAGTTGCCATTTCAGTGCACCTCACATTTCACATCTTCATTATCAATGGTTATTACTGCATATGAAGCTCCGGAGCCCGGATTCAACACTGTTGTTGAACCGTGCTTTTCAAGATACTGCCGGTGTGTATGTCCATATAAAACAATATCGGCATTTTCTTTTTTTGCAGCTGCAATAAGAGCATGAAGTCCTTGCTTCACATTAAACTTATGACCATGACAAACAAAAAAACGTTTGC
This sequence comes from Clostridia bacterium, assembly GCA_045536915.1. Lineage (GTDB taxonomy): Bacteria > Bacillota > Clostridia > UMGS1810 > UMGS1810 > RGIG1828. The sequence continues at coordinate 6,033 of JAZSOL010000142.1, read as the reverse complement.
CGTCAAGAGTGAAAATCCTGAGTTCGGGGAAATCGGAGTTTCTTATCCAGAAATCATTATTTCCTTTCACGAATATAAATTTCTGCCTCGGGAAAATGCTCTGCAGGTCTTCGCAGTCCTGAACCATATCGCCAAGATGAATACAGTAGTCGCACTTTTCTTTCTCAATTGCCGCTATAGCAGAATCGAGTCTTCCGTGTGTATCACTTATTATAAGATATCTCAAAATATCACATCCGTCATAAAATTTACACTTTATTATACAATAAAATTTTCGTAATTGCAATATCATATACACAATATTGACGTAATTCGACATGAAAATATTTGACACGCATATGTTTAGTGTGTATAATAATGTATAATGATGTTTTTTGGCCCGGACAGGAGGTGCAGTGTATGCCGGAAATAAAATCGGAACAGCTTGAGGCTGTTGTTGAAAATATTATATTTAAAAATGAAGATAACGGCTATACTGTTGCCGAAATGGAGGGAGAGGAATACGGCTTTATAGCTGTTGGTATTCTGTATGGTATCAATGAGGGAGAAAAAGTTATTCTGACCGGTAGCTGGACAGACCATCCGTCATACGGAGAACAGTTTAAGGTTGAAATGTATGAAAAAAAGATGCCTACAACGCGTGAGGAAATTCAAAGATATCTTGCCTCCGGCATAATAAAAGGCATACGCAAGGCAACTGCTCAGAAAATCGTGGAAAGCTTTGGAGAAGAATCGCTCTCGGTTATTTCGTCCGAGCCGGAAAAGCTTGCCTCAATAAAAGGAATAAGTCTTGACAAGGCGCATGTGATGAGCCGGAGTTTTAATGAGCAACTCGGTACGTCGGAATTGTTTATGTTTCTTTCTCAATACGGAATTTCTGCAAATGTGTGTATGAAAATATACAGGAAGCATAAAATTCTTTCTAAAAATGCAATTATTTCAAATCCGTATCTGCTTTGTGATGAGTCGTATGGTGTAAGCTTCAGAAAAGCTGATGATATTGCCAGACAATCGGGAATAGCGACAACCCATGAAAAAAGAGTGTGTGCCGGTATATCCTACACCCTTCGCTATAATTTGCAGTTTGGTCACACATACCTTCCTTATGATATGCTCTGCCGTCAGGCTTGTGATATTCTCGGTGTGGAGCAAGGGGTTGTTGAAGCGTATATAGAAATGATGTGTAAGCTTCAGATATGCAGAAGCGAAACAAACATTGAGGGCAGAATAATATATCTGGGTGAATACTATGATTATGAGATGAATGTGGCATCTAAACTTGCAATGCTTTCAGATTCGGTATATGATGAAAAAGACATAAACATTGAAAAAAGAATTGAAATTGCCGAACAAAAGAGTAAAATTCAGTTTGCTTCAAAACAAAAAGAAGCTGTCAGAACTGCAATGTATGAGAGTGTGATGGTAATAACAGGCGGACCGGGTACAGGTAAAACCACTATTATAAATGCTATAATAGATATTCTTGGTTCCGCGCGGATGAAGATTGCACTCACAGCGCCCACCGGCAGAGCGGCAAAAAGAATGAGTCAGGTATGCAATATGGAAGCCAAGACCATTCACCGTCTTCTCGAGGTTAACTATAGCGACGGTGAAGATATGCAGTGTATTCACGATGAATCCGACCCGCTTGATTTCGATTGTGTTATTGTGGATGAAATGTCTATGGTAGATATTGTGCTGATGAACAGTCTGCTTAAGGCAATCCGCCCCGGAACAAAGCTTATTATGGTTGGCGATGTGAATCAGCTTCCCTCGGTTGGACCCGGAAATGTCCTGAAAGATATTATAAACAGTTCTCTTGTGAGTGTGATACGTCTTGATGAGATTTTCCGTCAGAATGAAGAGAGCTACATAGTAACCAATGCTCATGCAATAAATAACGGAGACTATCCCGTTTGTAATGCAAAAGACGGTGATTTCTACTTTGCTTCCATAGATTCTCCCGAACAGGGAGCATCATATATATGTGAGCTTTGTTCGGAAAGACTGAAAAAAGCATATGGATTTGAACCTTTTGATATTCAGGTTTTGTCTCCTTTGAAAAAAGCTGTCACGGGGGTAAACAACCTCAATGCTCTGTTGCAGAATCTTCTTAATCCTCCGGCACCGGGAAAAGGCGAAAAAAGTTATGGAGATATTGTGTTCAGGGAAGGCGACAAGGTTATGCAGATTAAAAATAACTATAACCTTGTGTGGAAAGATACTCTGACCGGTGAAGAGGGAACGGGCGTTTTTAATGGAGATGTTGGATTTATTCACAGAGTAAACACCGAATTTAAAACTATGACTGTTGTGTATGATGACAAAACGGTTGAGTATGATTTCAAGGATCTCTCCGAACTTTCTCTTGCCTACAGCATAACAGTACATAAAAGTCAGGGGAGTGAATTTCCTGTGGTTGTTATTCCTATGTTTTCTGCGCCTGAACTTTTACTGAACAGAAATTTGCTGTACACAGGGGTTACAAGGGCGAAAAAACTTGTTGTTCTGGTTGGCAGACAAAATATTTTAAAGAAAATGATAGATAACAATCGTGAAGACAAGAGATATTCGGGTCTTATGGAGAAGATGCATAATGAATTTAAACGTCAGAATGAAAAAAACTGAACATAGAAGCTGTGTGTCTGCGGTTTTGGATTTTGCAGCAGATATTCTTTGCCCCAAAAGATGTATTATGTGCAGCGGATTTGTTGATGTTTCATCAAAAATTTGCATTTGCGGCGGATGCCGTGAACTTGTTGGAAAATTTGGCAAGGTATCGGTTGATGATACAACGGCATATGAGGAAATTGTGTCTGCTCTTGAATATGATTTGAGCGTTCGTGATGCGTTGATGCGCTATAAGTTCGAAGGGAAACGGTATCTTAGCCATACTTTTGCGTGGGCGGTTTATCAAAAGATAGCCAAGCGGAAATTTCTTGGTGAGATGGACATAATATGTCCGGTACCTATTCATCCCAAAAGGAAAAGAGACTATAATCAGGCTGCACTTATTGCACATGATATATCCCGTTGGACACAAATAGAGTGTATTGATGATCTGCTTTTGAAAACAAAGGCCATAAAACCGCTCAGTACAATGAAATATATGGATAGAAGACTGCTTGTGCGTGACAGTATGAGCATGAATATGAAATATGATGTGTGTGGAAAAAATATATTACTTGTGGATGACGTTTTCACATCAGGCGCAACTATTGCAGAATGCGCAAGAATACTTAGAATTTACGGCGCCGAAAAGGTCTACGCAGTCACGGCTTGCTATGTAAACCATAAGCCGGACAGCGCCGCAGAAGATGACAACGAAGGAGGAACGGATTATGCCTATGCAAATCTCTTCACTGACTAAAAGCTATGGTACAGATGTTATTCTGGATAATATATCAATTAATATAGCCGATAATGAAAAGGTGGCAATTATTGGTTCAAACGGAGCCGGCAAAACCACACTTCTCAGAATCATTGCCGGAGAACTCTCAATGGACAGCGGTTCGATTACTCTTCCTAAGGATTCGCAAATCGGTTTTTTGAAACAAAATGCTGTTGATGATTCGCAAAATACACTCTGGGAAGACATGATGGCAATTTTTGAGGATGTAATATCACTTGAATCAGAAATGAGGAGCCTTGAAGAAAAAATGTCGCACACATCCGACACGGATGAGTATCAGAGCCTTATGGATTCCTATGCGAGAGTGTCGGCAATGTATGATGTCAAAGGCGGATTTGATATTCAAACTAAAATTAAAACAGTTCTCAGTGGTATGGGATTCGACGATTTTGACCCACACAAAACAAAGGTGACTCACCTTAGCGGCGGTGAGAAAACGAAATTTGCCATGGCTAAACTTCTTTTGAAATCACCGGGTGTACTGTTGTTGGACGAACCAACAAACCATCTCGACTTCAAAACTATGCAATGGCTTGAAAATTATCTTAAAGGCTACAGGGGAATAATAATCACCGTGTCGCACGACAGATATTTTCTTGATGCACTTGTTGATACTATATATGAAATAGAAAACACAAAAGCAGTTAAATATCCGGGCAACTATTCTTTGTATCTCGAAGAAAAGAAACATAATTATGAGATTCAACTCAAGCATTATGAAGCTCAGAAAGAAGAAATCAAACGTCTTGAAGATTATGTTGCGGCAAATAAAGCGAGGGCATCAACAGCTAAAAGTGCGGCAAGTAAGCAAAAAGCCATAGACAGGATGGAACTTCTCGATAAACCTCTCTGGCTCGACAGAGAATGCCGTTTTAAATTTGAAATTGAATTTCCTTCATATAAAGATGTTCTTATGTGTGAGGATATGGATGTGTGCGTTAACGACGGCGGAATAATCAAAACCTTGTGCAGAAATGTTGAGCTTGATGTAAAGCGGGGAGAAAAGGTTGCTGTGATCGGAAGCAACGGTATCGGAAAATCAACACTTCTCAAAACTCTGGTAGGCCAGAATAAAAGCTACGGGGGAGAATTTGAGTTCGGAAGAAATGTATCTGTTGGATTTTATGATCAGGAACAGAAACTCCTTCACGATAACTCAGATGTTCTCGGTGAAATATGGGACAGATATCCGAGAATGGATGAAGTTGAGGTCCGCAATCTTCTTGCAACGGTTTTATTTACCGATGAAGATGTATATAAAAAGGTTTCGTCGCTTAGCGGCGGAGAACGTGCCAGACTCGCATTGCTTGTGATTATGCTCGAAAAAAATAATACTCTTCTTCTGGACGAGCCCACAAACCATCTTGACCTTTCTTCAAAAGAGGCTCTCGACTTTGCTGTTAAAGATTTTGACGGAACCGTGATTCTTGTTTCTCACGACAGATATTTCCTCAACAAAACAGCCGATAAGATTCTGGAACTCACAACATCCGGCATAAAAGTGTATCCGGGAAATTACGACGACTACCTTATAAGAAAAGCACAGGAAACACAGATAACAGCTGCGGATACTAAAAAGGAACTCTCTTCAGCCGAAAACTATGAAATAAATAAACGCAGGCAGGCGAATATACGTAACCTTAATAAGAAGATAGAAAAAACAGAGAATGAAATAGAATTGCTTGAAGAACGTATAAATATTATAAAAGAACAAATAATACAGGCAGGTTCTGATTATGATAAAGTTAAAGAACTGTATGAAGAAAGTGAAAAGTGCGAATCTGAGCTTAATGATTTGTATGAATTGTGGAATACTTTATCAAAAGATCTCGAATCAATTGTGTAATGTGGAAAAAATCACCGAGTTTGTCAAAATTGTGTTGACAAATTCAGTGGCAGTGTGATATATTAATAAAGCACTACGGCGGAGAGCTAAAATGCTTGAAAAAATTTTTTGAAAAATTTTAAAAAAAGTGTTGACAAACTCAAAACCTTGTGATATAATCATCAAGTCGCTTAAATGATGCGGCAATTTGATCCTTGAAAAGTGAACAGTATAAGAGGTTCTCGAAAATGAGAATTTGAGTTAAAGCGAAAGCTTTTTACTTAAGTAAATTTAAGTTAGTGTTTAATGAGCTAACAAACTTCAAAAAGAACTTTAAGACTTCGGTCTTTAAAATTTTTATTGAGAGTTTGATCCTGGCTCAGGACGAACGCTGGCGGCGTGCCTAACACATGCAAGTCGAGCGGAGCCATCTGAATGATTCGTTCGGGATGAATTCGGGGAAGCTTAGCGGCGGACGGGTGAGTAACGCGTGAGTAACCTGCCCATAAGAGGGGAATAACACACCGAAAGGTGTGCTAATACCGCATAATGTATTTTTACCGCATGATAGAAATACCAAAGATTTATCGCTTATGGATGGACTCGCGTCTGATTAGATAGTTGGTGGGGTAACGGCCTACCAAGTCGACGATCAGTAGCCGAACTGAGAGGTTGATCGGCCACATTGGGACTGAGACACGGCCCAGACTCCTACGGGAGGCAGCAGTGGGGAATATTGCGCAATGGGGGCAACCCTGACGCAGCAACGCCGCGTGAAGGATGAAGGTCTTCGGAT
>JAZSOL010000108.1:0-10494 GCA_045536915.1 Clostridia bacterium | reverse complement strand
ATACTATTTTCGTTTTGAGCGGTGAGGGTACTATGGATGACGTGGCAAAGGAAGAGAAAAAACCGGACTATATTTTTGATAATGTCAAACAGCTTTTGGAAAGATTGAAAAAATAATAAAGATACCGTTTTTGGGGAAATTCCCGTAAAACGGTATTTTTTTTGCAAGTTTATATTTGTTTCATCCACAGTATGCTCTGGTCTATCCATGAAGCAAGAGATTCCTGTTCAAAGATTTTATCACCCATAGATGTGATATCATTTCCAAGAGCCATTCCGTGAGGTGCATCATAGAAAATATGCATTTCAAATTTTCTTTTTGCCCTATAGTAGGCATCTGCAAGTGCCAGTGCATTTCCAACCGGAACGAGGGTGTCGGTTGATGTGTGGAAAATACATGCCGGGGCTGACTTTTCGTCAACAAAGGTTTCAAGCGAGGTTCTTTCAAGGTCTTCTCTCGATGGAGTGTCGGTGCCGAGAAGGTTATAGAAAGAACCGAAGTGCGGCTGTGAGATTATTCCCGAAACAACCGGATACACAGGGATTATACCTGTGGGTTTATTGTAGGCATAGTCCATAGGAACGGTATCGTAAATCTCCTGAAGATGCCAGAGAACACCAAGTGAGGTGCAAAGGTGACCGCCCGCTGAAAAACCTGTTGCAAACACGCGCTCGGGATTTATGTTGTATTTTTCATGATTGTCGCGGATGTGTTTCATTGCCATTGAAGCTTCAATAAGCTGTTGCGGAAATGTGCGGACACGTCTGACAGAATAATGAAGCACGAAAGCATTTATTCCCTTTGATGCAAATGCAAGGGCAATAGGCTCGCCTTCTCTTTCGTGGCAGATATTGCCGTAGCCTCCTCCGGGAATTACGAGTATTGCATAACGGGTTTTATTCCACACTTTTTGTGCACAGAATGTTTCTAAAAACACGTCATCACGGTCGCTGAAAAGTTTGATCTTTTCATTTATCATATTTGAAATTCCTTCCTTTGTAAAAATAAACTCTTTATATGATATATTATCACATAAAGAGTTTAAAATCAATAATTAATTAAAGAATAGAAGCACCGATAATACCTGCATCATTTCTGAGCATTGAGCATTTAACGGGTACGTCGTATTGAATTTTTTTCTGAACAGGGTCGGTGAGAGCTTCGCCTGCATTTGAGATACCGCCCGATATAACAATCATATCAGGGTCAAACACGTTAATAAGGCTGTTTATTCCGCATGCAAGATATGTTGTGAATTGGTCAAAAACCTTATTTGCAACAGGGCATCCGTCATTTACCGCACTCATAATAAGAATGCCGTTGAGCTTTCCGTTTTCATTAAGAAGCTTGGCAATAAGACTTTCGGGATTTTCTTTTGCGGCTTTGGTTGCATCTTTAATAAGAGCGGAGGTTGATGCATATTGCTCAAAGCAACCTTTAAGACCGCATGGGCATTCTCTGCCGTTTGTTTCTATGCAGATATGACCAATTTCTCCGGCGCAGCCTTTTCCTTCATACACTCTGTCGCCGAGGATTATTCCGCCGCCGATTCCTGTGCCGAGGGTGATGAGAAGAATATTGTCAGCTTCTTTTCCTGCTCCGGCAAAAGCTTCGCCGAGAGCTGCGCAGTTGGCATCGTTTGTGAGTTCAACACCAATTCCTGTGAGCTCCTCTAATTTTTTTGCAAGGGGATATTTATTGAAGTTAAGGTTACTACTTGTAACAAGTCCCTCTCTTATTACTCCGGGGACCCCGATTCCGATTCCGTTGGTAGCATATTCTTTTGAAATTTCAATGCATTTATCTGCAATTGCTTTGCAAAGCTCATCTCCCGAAGCATCAAAGGGAGTGGGGAACTGATAGCGTGCAATAACATTGTGGCCATCATCAATAACTCCGAATTTTATATCTGTTCCGCCAACGTCAACGCCGATACGTGTGCTTTCATATGCTTCGCGGTCGCAGATAAGAGTAACATCCGGGTGAACCTTAAGCATACTTGCAGGAATCGAGGTGTTGATTTCGCCGCTTAAAAGAGATTTTACAACACGGTGTTTTTTTGCGCCGTTTGCAATAAGAATAATCTTCTTTGCTTTGAGTATTGTTCCGATACCCATAGTAAGAGCCTGAGTAGGCACCATCGACATATCTTCAAAAAATCTTGAATTTGCTTTTATTGTGCTTTCGGTAAGGTCGGTAAGATGAGTAACGGAATTAAGGCTGTAGTCCGGTTCGTTAAATCCGATATGACCGTTCTGCCCAATACCGAGAATCTGCAAATCTATTCCGCCGTTTGATTCAATCATTTTTTCAAATTTTTCACATTCAGCATGAGGGTCTTCTGCTTTACCGTTGAGAATGTGAGTGTTTTCGGGTTTAATATTGATTTTAGAGAATAAATTCTCATTCATATAATAATGATAGCTCTGATCGCTATCGGCATCGAGAGGGTAGTATTCATCAAGGTTGAAACTTACAACCGATGAAAAATCAAGATCACCGTCTTCATACATTTTAATGAGCTTTTCGTATGTTCCAAGAGGCGTAGAGCCTGTTGCAAGACCGAGGGTACAGTTTGGCTTTATGGTAACCTGCCCGGCAACAATCTGAGCACTTTTTTTGGAAACTTCATCATAATCTTTGCATACTATAACACGCATTGTCTGCACCTCCGTATTTTATATACTTATATTGTAATATAAATACTTAAAAATATATTTACACAATCTCATATATTTTTTGCACAATTTTATGAATTTACTGATTTTGCACTATTTCAGCATCCGGATATTTTGAATACAGTATTTTGAGTATGATAGGTGTCACAATTGAAGAAACAATAATCAAAAGAATTACGGATGTAAAGTATACCGGATTCATTATTCCGGCAGAAAGACCCTTTTGGGCAACAATGAGTGCCACTTCGCCCCTGGTCATCATACCAACACCTATCTTAAGGCTGTCGGAAATTTTAAATCTGCAAAGTTTTGCAACGAGACCGCAACCTATGATTTTTGTTGTTAAAGCAACAAATACAAATAAAACAGAGAACCATAAAATATCCATGGAAAAACTTGAAATATCTGTTTTGAGACCGATACTTGCAAAAAATACCGGTCCGAATATCATATATGAATTAATGTCCATTTTTTCTGCAATGTATTCGGAGTCTCTTATATTGCAAAGTATGATACCTGCCACGAATGCTCCCGTGATATCTGCAATTCCAAAATATTTTTCGGCAACATATGAAAGACCGAGGCAGAATGCAAGACCGAGAATCGGAATTCTGCGTGTGTGTGGGTGGCGCATATCGATTTTTTTGAAAATTTTATATAGTATAAATCCGCCGACAAGTGATAATGCAAAGAATAAAATGGTGTTTATAACAACCATTATCGGATTGGAGTCCGGTGATTTCATTCCTATAACAAAGGTCAGAACAACAATGCCTATGATATCGTCAATAATTGCGGCACTTAGAATTGTTGTGCCGATTTTACCTTTGAGATATCCCATTTCCCTGAGAACCTGAACGGTTATACCAACAGAGGTTGCGGTCATTATTGTACCAATGAATACAGCTCTTATAAACTCTTCACTGCCCATTGGTGCAAAACCGTATACTGCCATATACAAGGCGCTCCCGCCCACAAGAGGTACGAAAACACCGGCGATTGCTATAACAAAAGCCAGCGGACCTGTTTTTACCAAATCCTTAAGATTCGTTTCGAGTCCGGCTGAAAACATCAGTATTACAACACCTATTTCAGCCATTGTTGCAAGAAAGTCAGACTGACCCACTATTCCCAAAACAGAAGGTCCTATTAAAAGACCGGCTATTATTTCGCCAACAACCTGAGGCGCCTTGCATTTTCTTGCCAATATTCCAAATATTTTTGCCGCAACGAGTATTATTGCTACGTCTTTAAACACAGTGTACGCTTCCATGTTTATCACCCTCCCAACCAAATATTTTAATACAAAGTTGGAAATTTTTCAAGTAATAAAATGGTTTTTGGTGAATATACTGTTATAATGCAAAGTTTTGTCGGTTTAATTGGTAATTAATGAAATGGTTCTATCCGAGCATCACGTCAAGAAGCATCATAAGAGCAAAACCCGCCACAATTCCCATTGTTGCAAAATACGGATGAGCGCCGTTGTTTTTCTGACATTCGGGAATAAGCTCGTGCACGGCAACAAGAATCATTGCGCCTGCGGCAAACGAAAGGGCATAGGGGAGAATTGAATCAACATAAACCACGGCCATTGCACCCACCACTCCGGCAATCGGCTCAACCATGCCTGATGCCTGACCGTAAACAAAACTTTTCATCCTTGAATATCCGTCTCTTCTCAGTGGAATTGATACTGCCGCGCCTTCAGGGAAATTCTGGAGGGCAATTCCTGTTGCAATGGTTATTGCACCGAGTATGCTTTCAGGCGTCATTACAGAGCTTTTTAAAGCCCCGAATGCAACACCCACGGCAAGACCTTCAGGGATATTGTGAAGTGTGATGGAAAGAATCAGCATTATGATTCTGTTTGGTTTTGAATTTTCAACTGATTGAGTGTTATTGATCCGATTTCTGGATAGAGTTATTATTTTATCTGAAATCCATATAAAAACTGCACCGGTTAAAAAACCTGATGTTGCAACAAGATAGGCAGGAATACTGCATGAAGCTTCCGCTCTTTCTATTGCCGGCTGCAAAAGAGACCAAAAGCTTGCGGCAATCATAACTCCCGAGGCAAAGCCAAGCATTAAATTTAAAAGCCTTGTTCCGGGTGATTTGAAAAATACAACCGTGGCGGCTCCGAGTGCTGTTACAAACCACGTTGTAAGAGTTGCAACAAGTGCCATAATGACTACATTATTCATAGCGCACCTCCGGTTATAGTATATTCGTTAGTGCAATTAATGTGAGTAATTTCAAATAAATAAAACACCGCCTGCAGATTATGCAAGCGGTGTTAAAGCGCAATTAATAAATTTTATTCATTTTCGTCAGTCTGATCATCTTTTGTGTATTCTTCAACATCGGATAATGCAATATTGAAAAACCTGAGACATAAAAGCGAGCAAACAGGTGATGCAAATGAAAGGATATACCAGATAGTCGGATAAATGAGATTGCTGATTCCTATTATACTGTTAAAGATAATGTTTGTTCCTATCATAACAAGTGCGGCAAGAAAATGAAGACACAAAGATATGATCTGACCTGAGAAAATAAATCTTGACTTTTTTTCTTTAATGCAGTTTTTCCATATTCCGCATACCGAAAGTCCGGCTGACAACACACACATATATTCCAGAATTCCGCCAAGCAGAATTATCATAACTGCCGAGGATTTTCCGGCATAGGTTGAAAGTACTCCTGCTGCATCCGCGAGAAGGTCGGGAATTGTGAAGAATGAGTGAGTTTCCGCATCAAGACCCGGAATGCTTATGGTAAACCATTTGAAAAACATCAGTATAGCTGACGCAAGCGTTGTTATGAGTGTCAGATATTTCAGTATGGTTTTTTTCATAGTTTCCTCCAGATTATTCTTTGTTATCCTCACCGTCGTCAATTGCTTTTTCGTAGCATTCAACTCTCAGAAGAGATGCTCTGTGAGAGTCTGTGCCAATAACAGCAATTTTGAGGTTTTCGTATTCAAATTTGTCGTCTTTTTCCGGTATTTTTTCGAGGCACTCTGCAACCCAACCACTAACCGAAACAGCATCTGTTTCGGCATCTATATCGAAAAATGCTTTGAAATCTTCAAAGTCTGCCGAACCGTTTACGCTGTACACGTTAATAAGACCGTCAATATTTGAGCCCTGAGGGGTAATGTTTTTGAAATCCTCAATGATTTCATCGTGTTCGTCCCATATATCTCCAACAAGCTCTTCGAGAATATCTTCCATTGTTACAATTCCATATGTTCCGCCGTATTCATCAACAACAACTGCAATATGCGATTTGTTTTTCTGAAGCGAGCGCAGAAGATCGTCAATTTTTTCGTTTGTTCTAACAAAAATCGGCTTGGATATAATGCTTTTAATATCTTTTTTGGTAACACCGAGACCTGTGTAGAAGTCTTTCTGGTGAAGCACGCCCACAATATTATCAATGTTTTCTTCATAAACTAAAATTCTGGAAAATTTGCTTGCTGAAAATACTCTTGCAATTTCTTCTTTGTCGGAATCGATTGAAACAGCTTCCAGATCAACACGGTGTGTGAGGATATCTTCAGCTTCCAGATCCGAAAATTCAATAGCATTTTTTAAAAGGCTGCTTTCGTCTGTGTCGATACTGCCCTCCTGCTGAACTTCTTCAACAAACATAAGAAGTTCTTCCTGCGAGGTTTTCTTGTCTGAATCAATTTTAAATACTTTGGCAAGAAGCTTTTTCCAACCGCTGAAAATAAAGTTCACGGGAGTGAGAATCCATATGAAAAATCTTATGAGCGGGGCTGAAAACATTGCAAATTTTTCAGAGCAATCCATTGCAATGCTTTTTGGGGATATCTCTCCGAAAATAAGGACAACCACCGTTATAACAAGTGTTGAAAGTGCTGCTCCGTTTTTTTCAATGGCAAGCTTTTCCACAAAGAAAACAGTGGCAAGGGATGAAAGCGAGATGTTTACGATGTTGTTGCCTATGAGGATTGTGGATATGAGGTTGTCGTAATTTTCTGAAAGGTCAAGAGTAAGTTTTGCTCTTTTGTTTCCCTTTTCGATAAGGGTTTTCAGTTTTGTTTTATTCAGTGATGAAAAGGCAGTTTCCGTCGCCGAGAAATATCCCGACATAATGACGAGAACCGCCATAATTATCAGATAGGTTGATGTACTCATATTATTTATTTCTCCTTAAATTACGTATTTGAACTGTTAACAATATAAACCATCAATTCAAATCTCTTTTTGAGCGCAAAAAAACACACCTGTCGCCTAATAAACGGCGCAGATATGCGTTATATGAATAATCAGACATCAGCTTATAATAATTACCGTCGTCACAACTGTCCATTTGAAAAAGATTCCTCCGATTCTATGTATAAATAACTTACAATATTAATATATCACAAATAATCTGTTTTGTCAACTGCCCGAAATAAATATGTAATATTATTAAATGATGCATATTTCATCTTTCAGGGCAACTTTGAGAAGAACATCTGAACCAACCTTGAAGTTATTGGCAGTAAGCATTTCTTCCGATGCAAAAAAAGCTTTCTGATATGTGTTGTTCTGCTCAGAAAGATGCCCGAGAGCAATTCTGCGTGTGCCCCAGATTGCAAGCTGGGTTGAAAGCCAGGCGCATTTTGCATTTGAAAGATGCCCGTTATCGGAAAGTATGCGTTTTTTCAGCACATACGGATACGGACCGCTTCGCAACATCTCCTCATCATGGTTTGACTCTATCAGTACTGCTTCGCATCCGGCAAGATTTGAAAGCATTGATTTTGTTATGTGCCCCGTATCGGTTGCAACGGCATATTTTTTTCCCTCTGCGCATATTACGTATCCCACAGATTCTGCACTGTCGTGAGGCGTTGGAAATGCTTTTGCCGTCACAGAACGAATAACAAACGGTTTTGATGCAGTTATTATTCTTGCATTTCCGGGCGCAATCTCCGGTGCGGATTTTAAAATGTGCTCCATTGTTTTGGGATTTGCATACACGGGTATATTGAATTTTTTTGATAAAACCCGTATGCCGCAGATATGGTCGGTGTGTTCGTGAGTAACGAGAATGCCGTCTATTTCATCAGGAGATATATTTAAATTTGAAAGTGCGGCAGTTATTTTTGCCGCACTTACTCCTGCATCTATTAAAATATTCGTGTCTCCGTCGGACAAAAGGGTTGAATTGCCTGAACTGGAGCTGTATAATGTGCAAAATTTAATCATTAACTCTTTTTATATCCGCTCCGAGTGCAAGCAGTTTATCAACAATGTGCTCGTAGCCTCTGTCGATGTGTCTGAGCTGAGAAATCTCAGTTATACCATCACACGCAAGAGCTGCTATTACCATGCTTGCCCCTGCTCTCAAATCTGTTGCGCAGACCTTGGCAGCTTTAAGCGGTTTTCCTCCTTCAATGGTTGCAACCGTGCCGTTTACATCAACACAGATTCCCATTTTTTCAAGTTCCGATACGTATTGATATCTTGATTCCCATACACCCTCTGTAACAACACTTTTTCCGCCAACTGTTGCCAGAACAACAACCATAGGAGGCTGAAGGTCGGTTGGAAAACCGGGGTAGGGAAGTGTTTTAACCTTTATGTTTCTGAGAGGTTTGTTGACTCTTACTCTGATTTCTTCATCGAATTCTTCAACGGTAACTCCCATTTCAATAAATTTAGCAGTTATGGCATCAAGATGTTTTGGGATAATATTTTTAATAATTACATCCCCGCGCGTTGCAACAGCAGCCGCCATATACGTCCCTGCTTCAATCTGGTCGGGAATTATTGAGTAGGTGCCGCCTTTTAGTGAGTCAACACCTTTTATTTTAATAACACTTGTTCCTGCTCCGATAATGCGGGCACCCATTGAGTTTAAAAAGTTTGCAACGTCAACCACATGGGGTTCTTTTGCACAGTTTTCAAGAACGGTTCTTCCGGGCGCAAGAACTGCGGCAAGGATTGCATTTATTGTTGCACCAACGCTCACAACGTCGAAATACACTTCGGAACCTCTTAAGTCTTCTGCATCAATAATAACAAAAGTATCGTCATTGGATACATCGCATCCAAGACATTCAAAGCTTTTCAAATGCTGGTCTATCGGCCGTATTCCGAAATTGCATCCTCCCGGTGGCGGAACCATTGCCCCGTGCATTCTTCCTATGAGCGCTCCCATAAGGTAGTAGGAAGCTCTCATTTTGGATGCCAGATAAGGATCCGCTTTATATGTATTAACGTTTGTTGCATCTATTTCAACCGTGTTTGTGTTGATTTTGCTGACCTTTGCGCCAAGCGATTCTATCATTGCAAGAATACTGTCTACATCACTGATATCCGGTACATTTTCAATTACGCATTTTCCGTTTACCAGAAGAGCAGCGGGGATTATTGCAACTGCTGCATTTTTTGCACCGCTTATGCGGACTTCGCCACTGAGCGGTTTTCCTCCGTTTATCAGAATTTTATCCACGTTTAAGCCTCCTGAATAGTAGTTTAATAGGCTTTATTCGGCCTCTTCCCAGTTGTGATAAATGTTTTGAACATCATCATTATCTTCAAGATGTTCAATAAGCTTTTCCATCATCAGTATGTCATGTTCATCTGTAAGAGTGATATAGTTTTGAGGAATCATTTCAAGCTCGGCTGATGCAAATTCATATCCTTTTGCTTCAAGAGCATCTCTTACGGGACGGAAATTGTCGGGGTCTGTTGAAATTTCATAAAATTCATCTTCAACTGCAAAATCGTCGGCACCGGCATCGAGAGCATCCATAGTGAGTTCATCTTCGTCAACACTGTCGGACTTATTAACAATTATAATACCTTTCTGGTCAAACATCCATGATACAGAACCGTTTGTTCCCAGGTTTCCGCCGAATTTGTCGAAATAGTGACGCAAATCTCCGGCTGTTCTGTTTCTGTTGTCTGTGAGAGTTTCAACAATAACTGCAACTCCGCTCGGACCGTAGCCCTCGTAGTTTATATCTTCGTAGTTGTCCATATTCTGCTCGCCGGCAGCTTTTTTTATTACTCTTGCAATGTTGTCGTTGGGCATATTAAATGAACGTGCCTTGCTTATTGCATCTTTGAGTCTGCCGTTAACCTCAGGGTCGGGACCGCCTGCTTTTGCAGCAACGGCAATTTCTCTTCCCATTTTGGTAAAGATTTTGGCTTTCTGAGCATCTGATTTTTCTTTTTTATGTTTTATATTATTCCATTTGGAATGACCTGACATTGTGCGAAACCTCCATATCACATAATAATTCACTATACTCCATAAAATCATTCAGTATATTATACCGCATAAAATGTATGTTTGTCAAGCTTTTATGAGTATTTTTTCAAAATTGTGAGTGCTGTATTCTTGATATGAGATTTTACGGTTTCTTCATTATATATGTCATCTTCCGAAAACCATCTGAACTCAAGGCTTTCGTTTTTGCCGGGATTAAGCGTACCGGATATGATTTTGGCGGCATATATAAAATCAATATTTTCATTGGATTTCCCGAGATTTTCAACATATATCTGCTCGGGAACGGGCAGACATTTCACGATTGTAAGATTGGTATCGTCGCTGTTGTCGTAAAGCTCCACCTGAAATCCGCTTTCTTCCTTTGCTTCGCGTATGGCAGCTTCGTTTGGAAGCTCATGAGCTTCAATGTGCCCGCCTACGGGGAACCATGTGTTGTATTTTTTATGTTTGTGAAGCAAAACTTTTGAATTGCGGATAATATAGACCGTTGCGGTCATTTCGCGGTTGTATGTCATTTGAATCTCCTGTTTGTTTTTTTGGCATATGTGTTCCT
>JAZSOL010000041.1:0-81221 GCA_045536915.1 Clostridia bacterium | reverse complement strand
GTGCGAGGAGGTCACCATCGGAGGATGCTCCGGAGGGACCATCGTCGCTTTCGCCCGGGAAAAATTCGGAAATGGGGAATATCAGGCACTGACGGGGGGAAGCTATGGGTAGGATCGTGGATTTTTTCGTGTGGATCGGTCTACTGCCGGAGGATTCCTTCAAAAGCTGTTAATGCAGGCGGTGTTGCTGTTTCTGCTCTTGAAATGGCTCAGAACTCAATGAGATACAGCTGGTCTGCAGAAGAAGTTGACGAAAAACTTAAAGGTATTATGGTTAATATCCATAAAGTTTCTGCTGAAGCTGCAGAAGAAAACGGTCTTGGTTATGACCTCGTTGCAGGTGCAAACATTGCAGGCTTCATGAAAGTTGCAAGAGCAATGATGGCTCAGGGCATTATCTGATTTTAAATTACTTTTAAAATTGAAGAGTCTGTAGCAAAATGAAAAATAACGGTTCGTCGAGGACGCCGAACCCTACAAATTATTGTGTGTATATAATATGTACACAATATATGTAGGGGACGGCCTCCCGGACGTCCCGGAAAAATCATTTTGCTACAGACTCTTATTTTATGCAAAAAAGTGCTATAACCAAAACGCTGAGGTTATAGCACTTTTATAAATTCTGTTTATCCTATATCAATAACACCTTCATAAGCTATTGTTGCATCACCAGTCATATAAACTTCACCTTCGTCGGTGTATCTCACAACAAGATCTCCGCCTTTGAGTTTCACTGTGATATCAGTGTTTCTTGCGCAGTATCCGCTTTCAACAGCGGCAATAGCAGTTGCGCATGCACCGGTTCCGCAAGAACGGGTTTCACCTGTTCCTCTTTCCCAAACTCTCATTCTGATTGTTTTTTCATCAATTATTCTGATAAACTCAGCATTGACTCTTTCAGGGAAAAGCGCACAGTTTTCAAATTCGGGTCCGATTTTTTCTATATCGAGCTCGTCAAGGTTTTTAACCTCTGTTATGCAATGAGGGTTTCCTGTTGATACGCAGGTTATATTATATTTTTCACCGCCAATTTCAACCTCTCTGCCTATAACATTATCTCCGTCGAGATTAACGGGAATATTTGCAGGAGAAAGCTCGGGTTTGCCCATATTAACTCTCACAGAAGCAACCTTTCCGCCACGTGTGTTGAGTTTGAGCTCTTTTATGCCGCTCATGGTTTCGATTGTAAGCTCTTTTTTATCAACGATTTTCTTTTCATACAAATACTTACCAACGCATCTGATTGCATTTCCGCCCATCTTGCCTTCACTGCCGTCAAGATTAAAAATTCTCATTTTAGCATCGGCAACATCCGAGGGATAAATCATAACAACTCCGTCGCCGCCTATTCCGTAGTGTCTGTCGGAAAGGGTAACGCTGAGACCTTCGGGGTTGTCTATCTTCTGGTCGAAGCAGTTGAAATATATGTAATCATTACCGCAGCTGTGCATTTTGGTAAATTTGAGCTTCATTTTTTCACTTCTGAGATTGTTTATATCAACAAGCTCAGTTGACCATGAGCTGTATTTACTCTTCATGCAATCTGCCATAGCATTTGCAGTGTCTATGGAGGTTAAGCACGGAATATTTCTTTCAACTGTTTTTCTTCTTATCTTAACACTGTCTCTTGTAGGAATTCTTCCTTTTGAGGATGTTGAGATAACGTAGTCAACAAGACCGTCTTCAATGAGTGTGAGCGGATTAAAGCTTCCTTCGTGAACTTTGTCAACCACGGTTACATCAAGGTCGTATTTCTGCAGAACCTTTGCTGTTCCTTTTGTTGAATAAAGCTTGAATCCGAGGTCTGAATATTTCTTTGCAATATCTCCGATTTCCGGCTTATCGGCATCCTTAACCGTGATAAGAATACCACCGCGCTTTTTCATATCATATCCTGCACTCTTAAGACCTTTGAAAAGTGCTTCTTCGAGAGTGTTGGCAACTCCGAGAACCTCACCGGTTGATTTCATTTCAGGTCCGAGCTGGTTATCAACGTTTATAAGCTTAACAAACGAGAACACGGGAACTTTAACTGCAACATAGGGAGAAGCAGGGTAGAGACCTGTTCCGTAGCCCATATCCTTGAGCTTTTCGCCAAGCATTGCTCTTGTTGCAAGGTCAACCATCGGAATTCCGGTAACCTTACTTATGTATGGAATTGTTCTTGAAGATCTCGGGTTAACTTCAATAACATAAAGGTCATCATCGTAAATAAGATACTGAATATTGATAAGACCCATAGTATTGAGCGAAAGAGCAAGGTTTTTGGTGTTGTCGATGATTTTCTGAGTGATTTCATCGGATACATTCCATGCCGGATAAACTGCAATTGAGTCACCGGAGTGAACACCTGTTCTTTCTATATGTTCCATGATACCGGGAATAAGGATATCTTCACCATCGCAAATTGCATCAACTTCAAGTTCAACACCCATAAGATACTTATCTATAAGTACGGGGTTTTCAATGTTGGTTGCAAGGATAATGTCCATGTATTCATCGATATCTTTGCTGTTGAATGCTATAATCATATTCTGACCGCCAAGAACGTATGAAGGACGCATCAGAACCGGATATCCAACTTTTTCGGCAACCTCGAAAGCTTCTTCTTTAGTCATAATTGTGAAACCTTCGGGACGGGGGATTTTGTGCAGTTCCAAAAGTGCATCAAATCTTTCCCTGTCTTCTGCCATATCTATGCTGTCGGCAGATGTACCGAGTATTTTAACACCCTGATCGCTTAAGTAGTTGGTGAGTTTAATTGCAGTCTGACCGCCGAATGCAACAACAACACCATATGGTTTTTCGATTCTGATGATGTTCATAACATCTTCGGTTGTGAGAGGCTCAAAATAGAGTCTGTCGGCAGTATCAAAATCTGTTGAAACTGTTTCGGGGTTGTTGTTTACAATAACAACATCGTATCCCGCTTTTTTGAGTGACCATACGCAATGTACGGATGCATAGTCAAATTCAACACCCTGACCGATTCTTATGGGACCTGAACCGAAAACTATAACTGTTTTTTTGTTGGGGTCAAGATTTGATTTGAAAGCTGCGGCTTCGTCGTCGGTATCGTAGGTTGAATAGAAATACGGTGTTTGTGCACTGAATTCTGCAGCGCAGGTATCAACCATTTTGTAAACCGGATAAATCTTGTTTGCTATTTTATTTCCGCTGATTCTTTCAATTGCAGCATCAGGGTAACCGTATTCTTTACCTTTGCGATAAAGTTCATCGGTAAGCGGATTTTGGGCAATTTCCTTTTCGTAATTTGCAAGATTCAAAAGCTTTGAAAGGAACCATTCGTCAACCATTGTGATTGAGTGGATTTCATCAATTGTTATTCCGCGTTTGAGAGCTTCAAAAAGAACAAAGAGTCTGTTGTCGTCGCAGATGTGGAGTCTTTCTCTCAGTTCCTCGTCGGAAAGAGCGGAAATAACTTTGTTGTTCAGTGTATCGAGTTTTATTTCAGCACCGCGCACAGCTTTCATAATAGCCTGCTCGAAGCTTGTACCAATACTCATAACTTCACCGGTAGCTTTCATCTGTGTGCCGAGGTTCTTGTTGGCATACACGAATTTATCGAAAGGCCATTTCGGGAATTTAACAACGAGGTAATCTATTGTTGGTTCAAATGCCGCATAGGTGATACCTGTGATATCGTTTTTAATTTCATCGAGAGTGTAGCCTATTGCAATTTTGGTTGCAACCTTTGCAATGGGATAACCGGTTGCTTTTGAAGCAAGAGCAGATGAACGCGATACTCTGGGGTTAACCTCGATAACCGCATACTCAAAAGATTCGGGATTGAGTGCAAACTGACAGTTGCATCCGCCTTCAACTTTCAAAGCAGAAACAATGTTGATTGCGGCGCTTCTGAGCATCTGATATTCCTTATCGGAAAGAGTAACCGCAGGAGCAACAACAATACTGTCGCCGGTGTGAATACCAACGGGGTCAACGTTTTCCATCGAACAAACCGTGATAACGTTACCAACGCTGTCGCGGATAACTTCAAATTCAATTTCTTTCCATCCGGATACACATTTTTCAACGAGTATCTGATGAATAGGAGAGAGGTGAAGACCGTTTGAAGCAATCTCCTTCATTTCTTCAAGATTCTTAACAATACCTCCGCCTGTACCGCCGAGAGTGAATGCCGGACGAATGATAACCGGATAGCCGTTTTCATCGGCAAATGCTATGGCATCTTCAAGAGTGGTAACAACGGTTGAAGGAATGCAAGGCTGATTGATAGAAAGCATTGTGTCTTTAAACATCTGTCTGTCTTCGGCCTTATCTATTGTTTCGGGATTTGCACCCAGAAGTTTAACGTTATGTTTATCGAGGAATCCTTCTTTTGCCAACTGCATTGAAAGAGTGAGACCGGTCTGACCGCCGAGTGTGGAAAGGAGTGCATCCGGTTTTTCTTTTTCAATGATTCGTTTAACCGTTGTGAGGTCGAGAGGCTCAAGGTAGATTTCGTCTGCCATTGCATTGTCGGTCATAATTGTTGCAGGGTTTGAATTCACGAGAACAACTTCAAGTCCTGCTTCTTTGAGTGCACGGCATGCCTGAGTTCCTGCATAGTCAAACTCAGCAGCCTGACCGATAACAATAGGTCCTGAACCTATAACCATAACTTTTTTCAGGCTTTTATTGAGTGGCATATTAGTTTTCCTCCTTCATAAGTGCTATAAATTCGTCGAATATAAAATTAGTATCGAGAGGGCCGGCAGCAGCTTCGGGATGAAACTGAACAGTGAATGCCGGAATGTTTTCATATCTTATTCCTTCGCAGGTTTTATCGTTTACGTTTATGTAGCTCACTTTCATATAATCAGGCATAGACTCTGTAACAACTTCGTATCCGTGACCCTGACTTGTAATATAGATTCTGCCTGTGTCAACATTCTGAGCGGGCTGATTTGCACCGCGGTGTCCGTATTTGAGTTTTCTTGCCTTACCGCCCTGCGAAAGAGCAAGGAGCATATGCCCTAAGCATATTCCGAATGTGGGGATTTTTAAATCGCATATATTTTTGAGCTCAGCTATTATTTTCTGATTATCTTCGGGGTCTCCCGGGCCGCTTGAAAGAATAAATCCGTCGGGATTAATTTCTTTAATTCTTTCAGCCTTTGTATTGTGGGGAACAACCGTAACTTCACAGCCTCTTTTTACCAGTTCGTCAATTATTGATTTTTTGGTACCGAGGTCGAGAAGAACAACATTATACTCAGCCTTGCCATCCGGTTTAACCGAATATTCCTCTTTCGTACTAACCTCTTCAACAAGGTTTGAAGAGCGGAAAGCCCTGAGTTCATCAAAATCAACGTTTTCGGGGTCTGATGTTATAATACCGTTCATCGTACCTGCATCTCTGATTATCTTTGTCAGCTCTCTTGTATCTATACCTGATATACCAACAATGCCCTCTGACTCAAAAAAAGTGTCAATATCACCTTCACATCTGAAATTTGAAGGAGACTGACACCACTCTCTTACAACATAACCTTTAACATAAGTTTTATTGCTTTCAAAGTCGGAAGAAACAATACCGTAATCACCAACGAGAGGAAAAGTCTGAACAACAATCTGACCGCAGAAACTCGGATCGGTAACAGCTTCGTTATATCCTGTCATTGCGGTTGTGAAAACAACTTCACCTTTAACCTCGGTCTGAGCGCCGAAACTTTCGCCTTCGAAAACCATTCCGTTTTCAAGAACCAAATAAATTTTATTTGTCATTTTTTTGAGCACCTTTCGTAAAATTTTTCGTGATTCGTAGGTTTTCAAAATTCTGACACTGCTAAAAACTCTGTTTTCGCACTATCAGATATCTGACTTGTACTTATCTATATAATAATAAACCATTTGTCACCATTTGTCAATAATTTATGTTGATTTCTGTTGCACAAAATTTTCGGGAATTTATGGTGTTTTTTTTACTTTTGCATTTAAGCCTTGACTTTTGTATGCGGAATTGTTATAATGTTTTTAGTTATATAAGTTCATAACATATGAATAGGAGACTAATATGAATATAACTAAAATAATCGAAAACGTTGAGAAAATTGTTAAATCCCACGAAATTGAAATAGGAAAATACAAAAGATGGCTCTGGCAAAACAAAAACGGCAACAGAAATCTTGGAATTAATGAATATGGATGTGCTGATGTTGCCAACATTCTTTACACAATAGGTAAATTTCCGTCTGACCCCGAAGAACGTCAGAAATGGGTTGATGCACTTTGCGATTTGCAGGATAAAGAAACAGGTCTTTTCCGCGAACCTACGCATCATTTCATACATACAACAGCGCATTGTACAGCTGCAATAGAACTTTTCGATCAAAAACCCCGATATCCGTTTAAAGCTCTTGAAAAATATATGACTGTCGAAGGTTTGTATGAGCTTTTGGAAGAGGTTGACTGGGTTAATGACCCATGGCCGTGTTCTCATCGCGGTGCAGGAATTTATGCGGCGTTGGTTATTACCGGCGATGCAAGCAGGGAATGGATAAAAGCTTATTTTGACTGGTTTAAAAATGAGTGTGATCCAAAAAGCGGACTTTGGAGAAAAGATTATATCGACAAAAGCACCATGCGCAGGTATTCACATCTGGGAGGTTCTTTCCATTATATGTTTAATCACGAGCATGCAAAAATGCCTCATCCGTATCCGGATAAACTCATCGACACCTGCATCGATATGTATCGTACGGGTGATAATATGCCCAATTTTGCGCATCAGTTTAATTTCATTGAGGTTGACTGGGTATACAGCCTCAACCGCGCAACACGGCAGACACCGCACCGTTTCTACGAGGCAAAAGAAGAACTCAGAAAATTTGCCAACGAATATATTGAATATCTTAACGGTGTTGATTGGGAAAAAGATGACGGTGCCAACGATTTGCATATGCTCTTTGGGATGGTATGTTGTCTGGCTGAGCTTCAGGCGGCGCTCCCCGGTGAAATAGAAACAGATGTTCCTCTCAAGATTGTTCTTGACAGAAGACCATTTATTTAATAAATTATAACAAACTATGAAAGAGGTAGATTAAAATGAAAATTGCTTTAATCAACGAAAACAGCCAGGCTGCAAAAAATCCAATTATCGAAGAAACTCTCAGAAAGGTAGTTGAACCTCTCGGCCACGAAGTTGTTAACTACGGAATGTATTCCGCTGAAGATGAAAACCAGCTTACATATGTTCAGATTGGTATTCTCTCTGCAATTCTTCTCAACTCCAAAGCTTGTGACCTCGTTATCACAGGGTGCGGAACCGGTGAGGGCGCAATGCTTGCCTGCAACTCATTCCCGGGAGTTCTTTGCGGTCATGTTGTTGACCCCACAGATGCTTATCAGTTCACGCAGGTAAATAACGGCAACGCCATTGCTCTTCCTTTTGCAAAAGGTTGGGGTTGGGGTGCTGAACTCAATCTTCAGTATGTTTTTGAAAAACTTTTTGTTGAAGAGTGGGGCGGCGGATATCCTAAGGAAAGAGCTGTTCCGGAGCAGAGAAATGCAAGAATTCTCAATGAAGTGAAGAAAGTTACTCATAATGATATGATGACAATTCTCAAAAATCTTGACCAGGAACTTCTCAAAGGTGCAGTTTCAGGCGAAAAATTCAAAGAATATTTCTTTGAAAGCTGCAAAGATGCTGAAATAGCAGAATATATCAAATCAATTCTTAACTGATATAACCGATAAAAACCATCCGTTTGGATGGTTTTTATTTTCATAAAATATAATTTGACAAATCGGCTATTTAGTAATATAATCATTTTATTAATAATAAAGGAATGGTTTATGATGAAATATTATAATTCTGTTGATGAACTGATTGGAAAAACACCTCTTCTGAGGCTTAATAATATAGAAAAAATGTATGAATCCAAAGCAAAAATTCTTGCAAAGCTGGAATATCTGAATCCGGCAGGTTCAGTTAAAGACAGAGTTGCAATGGAAATGCTCAACCGCGCAGAATCAGACGGTACTCTCACGCCCAACACGGTTATAATTGAACCAACCTCGGGAAACACAGGCATAGGTCTTGCCTCTGTTGCGGCTTCAAGAGGCTACAGGGTTGTTATTGTTATGCCCGATACAATGAGCGTTGAGAGGATTAAAATTATGAAAGCCTACGGTGCAGAGGTTGTTTTGAGTGACGGAAGCTTAGGAATGAGCGGTGCAATAAAAAAGGCGGAAGAACTTTCCAAAGAATATCCCAATAGTTTTATTGCCGGGCAATTTGTTAATCCTGCAAATCCCGATGCGCATTTTAAAACCACAGGACCCGAAATATATTCCGATACCGACGGAGAAGTTGATATTCTGGTTGCAGCAGTTGGAACAGGCGGAACAATAACGGGAACTGCAAAGTATTTGAAATCTCAGAATTCCGGCATATATGTTGTTGGTGTGGAGCCAACGGATTCTCCGGTTCTTTCCGGCGGCAAAAGCGGACCTCATAAAATACAGGGTATCGGAGCAGGGTTTATTCCTGATGTGCTCAACACAGCTTTGATAGATGAAATAATCACTTCGTCAGCGGAAGATGCATATCTGATGGCAAGAAATGTATGCTCAAAAGAAGGTATTATGGTCGGTATTTCATCAGGTGCTGCTCTTTATGCCGCTGTTGAGCTTTCTAAAAGAGCAGAAAATTTAGGTAAAACCATTGCGGTTATACTTCCGGATACAGGCGACAGATATCTTTCAACGGATTTATTTTAAAATGTTTGGAGGAAATAAGATGAACAGCAGAGCTTTGATTGCCATGAGCGGAGGCGTGGACTCCAGTGTGGCGGCACATCTTATGATGAAATCGGGATATGAGTGCACAGGTGCAACAATGAGGCTGTATGATAAGGAAGGCTCTGATGATGCCGGTGATGCACGCAGAGTTTGCGAAAAACTCGGAATAGATTTTCATATTTTTGATTTACGTGACAGCTTCAAAAAGTTTGTTATAGATGATTTTGTGAGTTCATATGAGAACTGTGCAACTCCGAATCCGTGTGTAGTATGCAACAAGCATCTTAAGTTTTCAAGCTTCCTTGAATACACCGATATGCTTGGCTGTGATTACATGGTAACCGGACATTATGCACGCATTGAAGAAGAAAACGGCAGATTTTTATTAAAAAAAGCTTATGATTCATCCAAAGACCAAAGCTATTTTCTCTATTGCCTGAATCAGTATCAACTATCACGCACAAAATTCCCGCTTGGAACACTCACCAAAGATGAAATACGAAACATAGCACTTTCAGAGGGGTTTGTAACCGCAAAAAAAAGAGACAGTCAGGATATTTGCTTTGTGCCGGACGGCGATTATGTGAGTGTTATATGCAAATATTCAGGGAAAAGCTATCCTAAAGGCAATTTCGTGAATACAGAAGGAAAGGTTATCGGTACTCACAGCGGTATTGTGAATTACACCATAGGTCAGCGAAAAGGTCTCGGTGTTGGTTTCGGAGAAAAAGTATATGTTTGTGAAAAAAGAGCGGATACCAACGAGGTTGTTCTGGGAAGAAATGAAGATTTGTTTAAACGCACTCTTGATGCAAAGGACTTCAACTGGACTGCATTTGATAAAGCACCCGAAAAGATAAAAGCCAAAGCCAAAATACGTTACGGCGCCAAAGAAGAGGATGCTGTTATTTATTCAACATCAGAAAATACGGTTCATATAGAATTTTTAAATCCGCAAAGAGCAATTGCTGCCGGGCAGGCTGTGGTGCTGTATGACGGTGATACGGTTCTTGGCGGCGGAACAATATTATAGGAGGAAATAGCATTATGAACATATGGCACGATATTTCACCCGACAGGATTAAAGCTGATGATTTCATAGCATATATAGAAATAACAAAAGGACAGAAGCAAAAATATGAGCTTGACAAGGAAACCGGTATGCTTAAGCTTGACCGCATCCTCTACACTTCAACTCATTATCCGGCAAACTATGGTCTTATCCCGAGAACACTAAGTGAAGATAATGATCCGCTCGATGTTTTGGTTTTGTGTTCCGAACCACTTCTCAACAGTGCTCTTGTGCGTTGTAATCCCATTGGCGTAATAACCATGGAAGATAACGGAGAAATGGACGAAAAAATAATTGCAATTCCGTTTGGCGATCCTTCATATAATCAGTATAATTCAATATACGAACTTCCTAAGCATATAACAGCTGAAATAATGCACTTTTTCACAGTGTATAAAGAACTTGAAGGGTTAAAAACATTTGTAACTAATAGTGAGGGTCGCGAAGAGGCTATAAAAATAATTCAGAAATGCATTGACGCATACGAATCTATTTTTAACAACAATTAATGTATAGACAAATTTACAGAGGATAAAAGTAATTATATCTAACTACAAAAGAATTAAATATGCATGCTACAGTTCAAATATTTCAATGGCACTTGTTGGAAATCTTTCGCCGGTTTTGTTTCTGACATTCAGAAATCTTTATGGGATTTCATATTCACTTCTCGGACTTTTGGTAACGGTGAATTTTCTGACTCAGCTTGGAGTAGATCTTATATTTTCGTTCTTTTCGCATAAATTCAATATAAGTAAAACAGTGAAAACAATGCCGTTTCTCACCTTGACAGGATTATTGGTGTATGCACTCTGGCCATACTTTTTTCCTGATTCAGTATATACCGGACTTGCAATCGGTACTATTATTTTTTCTGCCGCCGCAGGTTTGGGGGAAGTGCTTATTAGTCCGATTATTTCTGCAATTCCCAGTGAAAACCCTGACCGTGAGATGAGTAAAGTTCATTCGGTGTATGCATGGGGTGTCGTGGGAGTTGTTTTGATATGCACTTTATTTATTTTTGCCTTTGGTTCTGAAAAATGGCAGATATTAACTCTTGCATTCGCTATTATTCCGGTTGCTTCATTGATTTTGTTTTCACGTGCGCAACTTCCGGAAATGGAAACTCCTGAAAAAATATCCGGTGTCATACACGCTATGAAAAATAAAACGCTGTGGTTGTGTGTTCTGGGAATTTTCCTGGGCGGTGCAAGCGAGTTAACAATGGCTCAATGGTGTTCAGGATACCTTGAACAATCTTTTGGTATAGCAAAAATATGGGGTGATATATTCGGAGTTGCATGTTTTTCTGTTATGCTCGGCTTGGGTCGGACGCTATATTCAAAAATCGGCAAAAATATTATGAATACACTCATATACGGTTCTGCGGGTGCGGCTATTTGCTATTTTGTTGCATCGGTGATAAATGTTCCGCTTATCGGACTTATTTCGTGTGCGCTTACCGGATTTTGCGCATCAATGCTCTGGCCGGGAAGTCTTATTGCTGTGTCTGAGAGAATGGCAAATTGCACAGTATTTGTGTATGCTCTTATGGCAGCAGGAGGAGATTTCGGCGCATCGGTGGGCCCTCAGCTTGTTGGGGTCATAACAGACTTCGCAATCCAAAATCCGCATATCATTGAATTTGCTTCATTTTTGAATCTATCTGCAGAACAGCTTGGAATGAAAATTGCCATGCTTTCGGGAATGTTATTTCCTTTTGCGGCAATTGCAGTATTTTCATATATCAGAAAAATCAGAATTAAAAGTACAATATAAAATATTTATTCAAGAAAGAATGGCTTAATATGAAAGCAAGAAAAAAGAATGCATTCATGTTTGTTGAAGAATGCAAGTTCGAAGAACAGGGTGTGTTTATTTGCAAAATCTATGTATCTCAATTTGACAAATTGAAATAAATGTTGTATAATATACAGATGGTTTTAAAATTATGACTGCCGGAGGATAAAACTTATGATGAATATCAAAGAGAAAAAAGGTTTCATATGCGATATGGACGGTGTTATATATCACGGCAATAACATTTTGCCCGGTGTACGTGAATTTGTTGAGTGGTTAAATTCGGAGAATAAAAACTACCTTTTTCTTACAAACAGTCCCGAAAGAACACCTGTGGAACTTAGCCGCAAACTAAGCAGAATGGGACTTGATGTGAGTGAGGAGCATTTCTACACGAGCGCTATGGCAACTGCAACATTCCTGAAAAATCAGATGCCCGACTGCAGTGCTTATGTTATAGGCGAAGGCGGACTTATGAATGCTCTTTATGATGCCGGCATTTATACAAACGATGTGAATCCCGATTATGTTATAGTGGGAGAAAGCCGTACGTATAATTTTGAAAAAATAGAAAAAGCAATTGCACTTGTTAATAAAGGTGCGCGCCTTATCGGTACTAATCCCGATGTTACAGGACCCACCGAAACAGGCATTATGCCCGCAACCGGTGCTTTGATTTCGCCTATTGAAATAGCAACAGGCAAAAAAGCATATTTCATAGGAAAACCAAATCCGTTTATTATCCGTCATGCAATGAGACGTCTCAACACTCATTCTGTTGACACGGTAATTGTTGGTGACAGAATGGATACCGATATTGTTTCAGGAATTGAATCGTCAATAGACACTGTGTTGGTTTTAAGCGGAGTAACAAGCCGTGATATGATTGAAAATTTCCCATACAGACCAAAATATATATTTGATGGTGTTGGTGATATAGTTAAAGAATCAAATTAAAATCAGGGAGGGTTTAGTATGGCTTTTTGCGAAAAATGCGGCGGGATAATAAGTCCCGAAATGAAATATTGTGATAAATGCGGTTCTGCCATAGTTCACGAACCGGTTGAATCTCCTGTGGACAATAGCGCTGCTTCTGATGTTGAAAATGAAACAACAGCGGCAGAAGTTATAGTTTCTCAGGGCGATGAATCTCATAATGAGTCCGAACTCAATGAAATTGCAGAAGAAGCAAAAATTTCAAAAGAAAAAATAAATTTCAATGTAAGAACTTATGTTGATAATTTCATTTCTTCACTTCCGCCAATAATAACGCAACCCGGATCCAGGATAATGCGTTATTGCGGATTTGGCGGACTTGCTGTTTCATCGGCAATGTATTTGATATGCTTCTTTTTGTTTATGGCTGATATAGCTTTTGTTGTCGGATGCAGAGCTGTGCCGAATATTTCGCTGAATATGTTTGGTGCTTCAACCGGCAAAATAGGAGCAGGAAGCATATGGATGGTAATATACTTTGCAATTAATTTATTGCCGGTTGCACTCACTATGCTTGCATTTTTGAAACCTCACAGGAAATATTTCATACCGGTTGCTCCAACAGTATGTTTTATGCTTTCAATCTTTTCTCTTATTGCATGGGGCTTGTGCAATGCAGGTAATTTCACCGAAGCAATTACCATTTATCCCACTTTCAATGCATGGGGAACTTTTGCGTGGTATTGTCTTGTAGATTCTCTGAGCGAACTATGGTATATCAAGATTCCTTTTGCGCTCATTTCCGGTGTGGCATTTGGTATAGATTATATTATCAATAACAAAAAAAGAGTTTGATATGTTAATTGAAGTGAGGGTTTTTTAATGACAATTGTAATGATGGCCTTGATTATATATCTTGTATATGTATCATATTGTAAAATTGTATGTTTGCTTTTCAGAGGAAAACAGCATAATCGTTTTTTCGGAACTTTTCTTAGCACGCTTGTTCCCGTGATTGGTTCATTTCCCGTTGTTGTTATGGCAACCAAATACGAAAAAACAGTGCAGTCCCTGTCGTCAAGGATGAACGAAGAAATATTGAGATATTGCATTGTTGCTCTTCAGATGATTGCAGTTTTCATGCTTTTTGCGCCGTTTCTTTATTCAGATAACGGATACACAAACGGAATAAATCTGATATTCGGAAATGAAATATACGGGAGTGATATATTAAAACCGTCGGTGTATATGATATATCTTGTTGTTGCACCGTTTATTGTTGCAGTTTTAAATATTGCAGACAGAAAATATAATATCCGTAATGTTATTTCGTATTGGATTTCGCTGTTTATTTGTTTGTCGATGCTCGGATTTTTTATTGTTTTGAGTTCAGAAGGCATTTCAACAACAATTTTATTCTGGCTTCACTGCGCTGTGAATGTAACAAGTATGCTTTTGAGTATATTTTCTGTTATTGTTGTTCGTAACAAACAGTTGCTTATCATAGAACAGGAAGAAAAAAGCGAGTATATTCAGTTGCAAAAAGAAAGAAACAAACGCACAAATGAACCCGAAGCAGATTCAGATACATATAAATGTGCCAAATGCGGAAACAGTGTAAAGAAAGGGGAAATATGTGATTGCATAGCATCTCATAAAACTCTCAGCTCTGTAATGAAGCAGGCTTATGGTGAAGAAGAAAGCTCAAATCTTTGCATTCATTGCAAGAGAACTCTTGCCGACGGAGAGGTTTGCAATTGTATTGGAAATGGATTCGGAATCACCGTTAAATCACAACCATATAACGGAAGAAAATGCAAATATTGCGGTCAGCAAATAGTTGGTGAAAGTTTATGCGTGTGTGAGAAAATACTGAAAAATTCACAACCGAGTGATGAACCGGTTAAAATAATTACCGAGCCGGAACCGGATGTGGAAAGTATTATGAAAGATACGGCTGATGAATTGAACGAACTCGAAAAGAAAATCAACCAGAAGTTTTCGGATATAAAAAGCCACTTTTAATTTTGATTAAGAATTTATAAATTAAATCCTGCGAAAAATTTATGTTTTTCGTGGGATTTTTTTATGCCAACAATAAATAGAGCAAAAAAACAATGTTTTTCCTGTAATAAAGCAAAAAAATTATAGAAAATACTGTGATTTTGATGTAAAATGCATATATAAAATAAATTATGAGGTGAATGTGATGAAACATTTTGGAAACCGTGTTGAAGATTTGAAGATTGCATACATAGGCGGCGGCTCAAGAGGATGGGCATGGGGGCTTATGAGCGATCTTGCGGCAGCTGAAGATATCGGAGGAAATGTATATCTTTATGATATTGATTATAAAGCAGCTCAGAAAAATGTGATAATAGGAAACAAATTCAAGGAAGCAAAAGGCTCAAACGGCGCCTGGACATACTATGCTTCCGAAAAAATCAGTGATGCTTTAAAAGATGCTGATTTTGTTGTTATTTCTATTCTTCCCGGCACATTCGACGAAATGGAATCCGATGTGCACACCCCTGAAAAATATGGAATATATCAGTCTGTTGGAGATACATCAGGTCCAGGAGGAATAGTAAGAGCCCTTCGTACGTTGCCAATGTTTGAAGTGATTGCAAATGCCATAAAGGAAAACTGCCCTGATGCATGGGTTATTAATTATACTAATCCAATGACACTTTGCGTATCACAGCTCTACAAAACATTTCCCGAAATCAAAGCATTCGGTTGCTGTCATGAAGTGTTTGGCACTCAGAATTTTCTGGCAAATGTGGTCAAAGAAAAGCTTGGTGCCGATAAAATTGAACGCAAAGATATTAAAGTTAATGTTGTTGGTGTTAATCATTTCACATGGCTTACCGAAGCTTATTACAACAACGTCGATCTTTTCCCGGTGTATAAAGAATTCTGCAATGAACATGCAGATGAAGGATACAACAGAAAAAGTGACACAAACTGGATGAACAGTTTTTTTGAATCCGAAGAAAAAGTCAAAATGGATCTATTTCTCAGAACCGGCGCAATCGGAGCAGCAGGCGACCGTCATCTGGCAGAGTTTTGCCCGGGAAAATGGTATCTTGAAAATCCCGAAAGAGTAAAAGATATGCATTTTGGACTCACGCCTGTTTCGTGGAGAAAAGAAGATCTCGAAAATCGTCTCAAACGTTCCGAAGCTCTTGTGAGCGGTGAAGAAAATGTTGAAATCAAAGGAACCGGAGAAGACGGCGTGAATCAGATAAGAGCAATCCTTGGATTACACACGTTTGTTACAAACGTGAATCTTCCAAATCGCGGTCAGATTGAAAATCTTCCGTTTGGTGCTGTTGTTGAAACCAATGCTGTATTTTCAAATAACAGTGTAAAACCTGTGATGTCAGGCGCAATTCCGCCAAGTGTTAATGAACTTGTTTCTAAAATCGTTTTTGAACAACAGCTCATACTCGAAGCGGTTGCTGAAAGAAACCTTGAAAAAGCATTTATGGCATTTTCTTCAGATCCGCTTGTAACCTGCAGTCTTTCCGATGCAAGAAAACTGTTTGATGAAATGATTGAAAATACAAAAAAATATCTTACCATGTATATGTGATATATAAACGGGGGAAAAGTCTGACTTTTCTCCCGTTGCGGTGTTTTGCTGTAAAAGGAGGAAAATTATATGAAATTTAATAAAACTGTTCGTCCCGAAAAAATAATTCAGTTTGGCGAAGGAAATTTTTTAAGAGGTTTTGTGGACTGGATTGTTCAAATCATGAATGAAACAACTGATTTTAACGGTAGCGTTGCTGTTGTTCAGCCTATAGAAAAAGGGTTGTGTGATGCGTTGTCAAATCAGGATTGCGTGTATAACCTCGTTATGAGAGGAATAAAAGATGGAAAAAGCGAAAGCATTACGAAAACTATTGATTCTATTTCAAGAGCATTTAGTCCGTATGAAGATTACGATTCTTTTCTTTCTCTTGCTCAAAATCCTGAAATCCGTTTTGTTGTTTCCAACACAACCGAATCAGGAATTGCATATAGAGAAGGGGATGCACTTGGTGATTGTCCGCCTGTTTCATTCCCTGCTAAGGTCACGGCTCTTTTGTATAAACGTTTCACTCTTGGTCTGGACGGTTTTATATTTCTTCCGTGTGAACTTATCGACAGAAACGGTGAGACCTTAAAATCTGTGGTTTTAAAATATGCAACCGAATGGGAGCTTTGCGAAGAATTTAAAAAATGGATAGATGAAAAAAACATTTTTTGCAACACTCTTGTTGACCGCATAGTTACAGGCTATCCGAAAGACGAAAATATCGACGTTGGATTTGATGATAAGATGCTTGATACCTGAGAGTTGTTTCTGCTTTGGGTAATAGAGGGGCCTGATTCCATTCTTGAGGAAATTCCGCTCAACAAATGCGGTCTTGACATCATCGTTACAAACAATCTTGAAAACTACCGCACACGCAAAGTGCGGATTTTAAACGGTGCGCATACATCTATGATTCCGTATGCACTTCTTTCGGGTGTTGAAACAGTGGGAGAGTGCATGAAGAATGAAACTGTGTCATCTTTTGTGAAAAGTGCGGTTTATGATGAAATTATTCCAACGCTTGACCTTCCCGAACACGAACTCGTTTCATATGCAAACGATGTTTTTGAACGTTTTGAAAATCCTTTTATAAAGCATTTTTGTTCTTCAATCGCTTTAAACTCTGTCAGCAAATTTAAAGTGAGGGTATTGCCGTCTATTCTTGAGTTTATAAAACGTTTTGATAAAATGCCCGAAAAGCTTCTGTTTTCATTTGCTAAGCTCATTGAGTTCTATAAAACCGATATGACAAATGACGATGCTGATATTGTTGAATTTATGAAAAATGCAAGTGTTGAAGAAATTCTTGCAAATAAATCTTTGTGGGATGAAGATATATCATTCCTTGCTGAAGGAGTTGAAAAATACATTGGCAAATAATAAGTTTATTATCAGCTCAGAAGATAACGTATTTGTGAATCCGGATGATGGTCATAAATATGCATTGCGTAATATCAAAGCCGGTGAAGAAATAATCAAATACGGATTTCCTATCGGGCATGCAACAGAGGATATAAAAAACGGTGAACACGTGCATTCCCAAAATCTCAAAACAAACTTATCCGATATCTCTGAGTATAAATATAATTTCAAAGACTACGGAATCACACCGTCTGAAACGTCCGAAACTTTTATGGCATATGTCAGAAAAAATGGAGAAATCGGTATTCGTAATGATATATGGATAGTCAACACGGTTGGCTGCATAAACAAAACTGCGCAAATAATCGCCGAAAAAACAGGTGCATTTTATTTTCCGCATCCCTACGGTTGTTCGCAGCTTGGCGGTGATATGGAAATTACCCAAAAAGTTCTTGCAAATCTTGTGAAACATCCTAATGCCGGCGGTGTTCTTGTGTTGGGGCTTGGTTGTGAAAACAATAATATTGATGTTTTTAAAACGGTGCTGGGTAAAGTTGATGAGGAAAGAATAAAATTTTTAAACACGCAGGACTGTGAAGATGAAATTTCCGAAGGCGTGAATATTATAAATAAACTCAAATTAATAGCTTCACGTGATGAAAGACGCAGTGTTCCCGTTTCAGAGCTTAAAATCGGTCTTAAATGCGGCGGCAGCGACGGATATAGCGGAATAACAGCAAATCCGCTTGTTGGAGCTTTATGCAATAAGATTGTGTCTGCCGGAGGCACCTGCGTTCTTACGGAAGTACCTGAAATGTTTGGTGCCGAACACATTTTGATGGAGAGATGCAAAACTAAAGAAGTGTTTGATAAAACAGTGAAGATGATAAATGATTATAAAAAATATTTTATCGCTCATAACCAACCAATATACGAAAACCCATCTCCCGGCAACAAAAAAGGCGGCATAACAACTCTTGAGGAAAAATCGCTTGGGTGCGTACAAAAAGGCGGTCTTGCAACAGTTACAGACGTTCTTGACTATGGAGACAGATTAAAAGAAAAAGGGCTGTCGCTTATGAACGGTCCCGGCAACGACCTTGTTGCCGTAACCAACCTTGCCGTATCGGGAGCGCATATTGTTCTTTTCACAACCGGAAGAGGCACACCGTTTGGCGGTGCAGTTCCAACCGTTAAAATCTCCACCAATTCCGCGCTTGCACAAAAAAAGAAAAACTGGATTGATTTCGATGCCGGAAAGCTACTTAACGGTGTTTCTATGGAAGAATTGACAAATGAGCTCTATAAGTATATAATAAGAGTGGCAGAAGGGGAGAAATGCCTCTGCGAAGAAAACGGCTACAGAGAAATTTCGATATTTAAGGATGGTGTAATACTATGAGTTTTATTCACGATGATTTTATTTTAAATGGCAGAGTTGCAAAAAAGCTCTATCATGATTTTGCCAAAAATATGCCTATTATTGATTATCACTGCCATCTTGTGCCCAAGATGATTGCAGATGACTACAAATTCCGCAATGCATTTGACCTGTTTTTGGGCGGTGACCACTATAAATGGCGTCAGATGCGTTCAGCAGGAATTGATGAGAAGTATATCACAGGCGATGCAGATGAATTTGAAAAATTCAAAAAATTTGCATCAATAATGCCGCTTCTTATTGGAAATCCTATTTATCACTGGACTCATCTTGAACTTAAAAGATATTTTGGAATAGATGATATTTTAAACGAAGAAAATGCCGAAAAAATCTGGAATAAATGTAATGAACTTCTTTCGAAAGATGAGTTTTCCGCTAAGAACCTTATTATAAATTCAAATGTTGAAGTGGTTTGTACCACCGATGATCCCATAGATAGTCTTGAATATCATAAGGCACTTAAAGATGATGGTTTTGCAGTGAAAGTTCTTCCTACATTCCGTCCGGATAAATATGTTGAAATTGGAAAAGAAGGATTTGAGGATGCTGTAGAGAAAACAGGAGCAAAAACATATGATGAACTTCTAAGTTGGCTTTCTTCAAGAGTTGAATATTTCCACTCTCTCGGTTGCAGACTTTCAGATCACGGTGTTGAATACGTGCCATATGCCGAAGGCGATGCTTCTGAAATTTTTACGCTGAAATTAAGCGGAAAATCCTTAACCAAAGAGCAGGAAGATGCTTACAAAACAGCGGTAATTCTTCATTGTGCAAAAGAGTATTCCAAACTCGGCTGGACAATGCAGCTTCATATGGGCGCAATACGCAATAACAATACGCGTATGTTTGAAAAGCTCGGTCCGGATACCGGTTTTGATTCGGTGGGGGATTATAATATCGCTAAAAAGCTTTCTATGTTTCTTGATGCTCTTGAAAAAGAAGATAATCTTCCCAAAACAATTCTCTATACGTTAAATCCGAAAGATAATTATGTGTTGGGAACCATGCTCGGCAATTTCCAGAAAACGCCGTTTTTATCCAAAATTCAGTTTGGTTCCGGATGGTGGTTTAATGATAATAAAGACGGTATGGAACAACAGATGAAAGCTCTTGCAAATCTCGGTATTCTGGGCGGTTTTGTTGGAATGCTTACGGATTCAAGAAGTTTTGTTTCCTACACTCGTCACGAATATTTCAGAAGAATTCTCTGCAATCTTATAGGTGAATGGGTTGAAGAAGGGCAATATCCCGAAGACTATGCAGCTCTTGAAAAAATCATAAAAGGTATTTGCTATAATAACGCAAAGGAATATTTTGGATTTTAAAATTTTTTGAAAAGTGCGTATTATAACGCTCAAACGAACATATAATATTATTGTGATTGATTGCAGAGGTTTTTCGTGATGGCTGCAGATATGGGTGTTATTGTTCGGGTTGGCTTTAATGAGATTTAAAGCTGTTTTGATTATGTGCAGTGCAAAACGAACAAACCATATATCAGGTTAAGTTGCGAATGTTTGATATGAAATATCAAACACAAACTGAGCTTTTGAAATTGTGATCGATCACACATAGTGCATGCGCAGTGCAACCTTGCTGTCGTGTTTGATTCCGATATGACTTTTCCGACATATCAACAATACGGCATAATGACATACAACGTGTAATTAGCTAATTACTTCGCTATGGTATGTCAAACAAAAAGCATATCACATTTGATTTGTGATGTGCTTTTTTGTTTGCGTTTTACACGGAATTAATATTGGATTATATCAATGTATGTGACCGAAAGCATCCGGGATACATATTCCATTCTTCCCGCGGAGGCTGTCCCGAATTTTATGTAAACTCCAAAACGATGATATAATCTACGTCGTTTTCTCGAGATAAAATCCACATTTTAGGTTTCATCCCTTTTTAGTTTTCTGAAAATTTATGGTAAAACGAAAGAAAATCCCAGAAACGGCTTGTTTCTGGGATTTGAAGTAGATAATAATTATCTCTTTGAAAACTGAGGAGCACGACGAGCTGCTTTGAGACCGTATTTCTTTCTTTCTTTCATTCTGGGGTCTCTTGTTAAGAAACCTGCAGCTTTAAGAGGAGCTCTGAATTCTTCTTCAACTGTGAGGAGAGCTCTTGAAAGACCATGTCTGATAGCACCGGCCTGACCTGTGAAGCCACCGCCTGTAACCTTAGCGATTACATCGTATTTGCCTAATGTATCTGTAGCAACCAACGGCTGTCTAACAACAACCTTTAAGGTTTCAAGACCGAAAAAGTCATCGATATCTCTATCGTTTATTGTTATTTTACCGGTACCGGGAACGATTCTTACTCTTGCAACAGAGCTTTTTCTTCTACCTGTGCCGTAAAACTGTTCTTTTGCCATGTTATTTTACCTCCCTTATTTAATCAAACCGGTATATGCTTCCGGTTTCTGTGCTTCGTGATTATGTTCACTACCCTTATATACTCTGAGTCTTGTCAAAGCGTTAGCACCGATTGTGTTGTGGGGGAGCATACCTTTAACAGCAAGCATAATAGCTTTTTCAGGTTTTTCAGCCATAAGCTGTTTGTATTTGATTTCTTTGAGTCCGCCAACATAACCTGTGTGATATCTGTAGTATTTCTGTTCAAGCTTCTTACCGGTCAAAGCAACCTTATCAGCATTGAGAATAATTACGAAATCACCGCAATCAACGTTAGGAGTAAATGTTGGTTTGATTTTACCTCTTAAAATGGAAGCTGCTGCAGCAGCAACTCTACCGAGCGACTTATCAGCTGCATCGATAATGTACCATTTTCTTTCCAATTCGGCAGGTTTTGCCATAAAAGTACTCATAATAGTTTACCTCCGTTTATTTCTTTTATTAATCAACTTTGCCTATTGTAATACAAAACATTTAATTTGTCAACACATTTTTTGAAATTTTTAATTTAATATTATCAAACTCTGTTTTTCTTCGATTTACTCGTTTTTTCTCCGTTTTTCAAATTTGACATGTATTTTTTTAAAAAGAAAACAGATGGCCGGCATGCCATCTGTTTCTTTTTTCCTTATAATAAGGAGGGAAAATGAAAAAAAGTTTGTTTGTTGTGGTATGGTTATATAATATCACTTTTCCAAAAATAAATCAAGAGTTAATATGACGAATATGTCAAAAAAACAACAGTTATTTTGTGCAATTATCACAAAACGCTATGAAATTAAAATTCCTGATCATTCACGATGTGTTTCTCAATCTTCTTTTTAATTCTTTGCAACGCATTATCTATGGATTTTTCACTTTTTCCGATATGAGCTGCAATTTCCGTATAGCTTTTACCTTCAAGATATTGAGAAAGAACAATCCACTCAAGCTTGCTTAATATTTTTGAAATTTTTTCTTCAATCAGATTAAAGCGTTCCTTGCTTATCATTATTTCTTCAGGATTCATTTTTTTTCGTTCAACAACAGTATCAAGTAAAAGCCTGTCGTTTTCATCATCATAAGCAGGGCTGCTCAGCGAAATATAGGAATTAAGCGGAATGTGTTTCTGACGGGTTGCAGTTTTTATTGCTGTTATAATTTGTCTGGTTATGCAAAGTTCTGCAAATGATTTAAAACTTGCGTTAGTGTTTGGCTTAAAATCACGGATAGCTTTGTAGAGCCCGATCATTCCTTCCTGAATTATATCTTCGCGGTCGGCACCGATTAAAAAATATGTTCTTGAACGACTTCTGACAAAATTTCTGTATTTACCAAGCAAATATTCTGTAGCATATCCGTCCCCGGATTTAGTTAAACATATCAATTCTTCATCACTATATATTGAATAATCAACATTTATTGCATTTTCTTTATCCATAATAACACCCTCGAAAAATAGATAATATTATTTTAAACGGATTATTTGTATTTGTCAAGCATATTAAGTTCTAATTTTTTTAAATGTAAATATATTTAAACAGGAGTGATTTTTATGGACAAGAGAATTTTTGATTTACAAATCGGGGTTTTTCTTCCGAGAAATGTAAGAACAATACTTAACAAAACCGAGTACACTATATATAATTCTGTTTCAGAAATCAGGATGTGTATGGGAAGTGCAATTATAATTGAGTATTCAGGAATAAGAAAATATGCCGGAAATGTTGGTTTGACCGATAATTTGGACTATGCATACAGGATAACCGAAGATGATATCAACAGATGCATCGAATTATTGACCAAGTCCTCATCATATGCATACAACAGATTTATAAGCGAAGGTTTTCTCACAATACCGGGCGGTCACAGAGTGGGAATTGCCGGCGATTGCGTTGTGAATAACGGACAGGCAGTTAGCATCAAAAACATAAATTTCATAAATTTCAGAATAGCTCATCGCATACCCGGCGCCGCCGATCTTGTTTTCAACGACATTTATGATAATCACATACACAACACTCTTATAATATCTCCTCCCGGTTGCGGCAAAACAACAATGCTAAGAGAAATAATTTATAAATTATCAGATATAAAATGCACAAACAAAATCATAAAATGTGTTGGAGTTGACGAAAGAGGGGAACTTGTTCCTCAAAAATACGATGATTCATTGCAGGAAAACAGAATATGTATTCCTGCAATATACAACATTTCTAAATCCGTAGCAATACCAATGGCTGTACGGAGTATGTCGCCTGATGTTATTATTACTGATGAGCTGGCAAGTTCCGATGATATTGCGGCCGCAAAATATGCAATTGCCTCCGGTTGTTCAATAATAACAAGTACACATGGTTTTGATGAATCAAATAATGAAATCGCCTTGAAAAATTCTGTGGATATATTCCGAAAAATAATTGTTTTGAGCTGTCGTCACGGGCCGGGAACAATTGAGAAAATATTGGATGGTGGTATTGTTGATTAAACTTGCAGGTGCAATTATAGTAATATTTTCGTGCGGTGTCTGCGGATTTGCGATTAGGTATGGTTATTCAAAAAGAATCAAGCTGCTTGAAAATATGAATTCGTGTCTTTGCGTAATAGAAAATGAAATAAGATATATGCAAAATGATATAGAAAAAGTGATTCTCAAAACAATTCCTGTTTCAGAAGATTTAAACAAACACATTTTCAATGTTTTTCTGGACAAGCTGAAAAAATCAGACGGTGAACAGCTTTCTTCAATATGGGCAGATGCAGTTGAATCGATAAAAAACTATTCATATTATATAAGGTCTGATATTGTTACACTAAAAAAATTCGGAAATATACTCGGATGCGGAGATATAGACACCCAAATGAATAACATATCAAATTTCCGGTTGTTGATTACCAGGCAGTTTGAAGCTGCAACAGAAAATTACAAGCGGATAGGGGAACACAGCGGCAAAATAGGTGTATATGCCGGAGTTCTTGTTGCAATAATATTTTGGTAAAGAGGTATACATATGGAAGTTGAATTTATATTTAAAATTGCCGCTATAGGGATAGTGGTTGCAATTATTTACCGTCTTCTGGTTCAGTCCGGTCGTGACGAACAGGCACTCATGGTTACAATTGCCGGACTCATAGTTGTTATGGTTATGATAGTCAATCAGATAAGTGAACTGTTTGAAACTGTAAAGTCATTATTTGAGCTATAATGTTAATTTTAAAAATTGTTTCTGTTGTAATATGCGCAATGCTTATAACTTTGTTCATAAAAAACTTCAATGCTGCATTCGTACCTTTTATTGCACTTGGCACAGGCCTTCTGGCAATATATATGGTTTTGCCTTATGTTAACGAACTCATTGTTATTTTAAACAGTATTACCAGGATGACATCCGGACTTGAAACATATTTTTCAACTATAATTAAAATTGTAATTATAGCATTAATCGGTGAGTTTTCGGCGCAATTATGCTCCGATGCGGGTGAAAATTACTTATCAACTCAAATATATTTTGCAACCAAAATAATTATGATGTATCAGATTTCACCAATATTTATCCGCTTCATTAAAACAATCGTAGTTATGGTACAAGAATTATGAAGAAAATATTGCTATTTTTAATCATATGTTTTTCCGCCGTTATACTATTACCCATATGTGTTTGTGCAACCGATTCAAACATACACAATAAATCAAACGAAGAAATTTCGCAATACTTAAAAAACCAAAAAACGGAGACAGGCAGTATGTTGGATTTTTTCAATAATGCACACGAAGCTTATGGTGATGAATTAATGTCGGATTATAAATCATGCCTGCGTATTTTTGCAGTGCTGATGGCGATTCAGTTAATATCATCTGTTCTTATTTCGATTTCCGGAAATGGTGAAATAACTAAAATTGCCGAATTTTGTTGTTATTGTGCAAGTGCTGTGTTTATTATTGTTTTTTTCAGAGATGTTTCAAAGGAGTGTTGCAAAGGGGTTAAAGACCTTACGGATTTTATGTGCGTATCTTTTCCTGTTTTGTGCGGCACACTTGCGAGCGGAGGATATGTTTCCACTGCCGCAACAATGCAAATAAACTTCACAACGGTGTCTGTGTTTTTAAGCAAGGGGATAAATGATTTAATAATGCCGTTGCTATATAGCTGTGGAATACTAAGTGTGATTGACGGATTAACAAACGCAGTCAACATTAGCCGTTTTATAGCTCTGATTAATAAAACAATAAAATATGTTATCGGTTTTTCGCTGACTGTTTTTGCCGGAATTCTGACTTTCACAGGACTTTCCGGCATCACGTCAGACAGTCTTGCGCTCAGAACTGCCAAATACGCCGTATCAAATTTTGTGCCTGTGGTAGGTGCATGTCTTTCTGAAGCTGTTAACAGTATGATAAATTCTTCAGTGATTTTAAAAAACAGCATTGGGATTGCGGGCTTTTCATCCATTACGGCAATATGTTTTTATCCGATAATTAAAACTGCTTTATATGTACTTTCCTTTAAAATCACAGCCTCAATATTGATTTTGGTTTCACCGGACGGTGCATCAAAAACATTGGAATGTGTGTCGGATGTGCTTGAAATGATGCTCGGAATTTTTTTGGTTATCACGGTAATATTTATATTAATTATAACAATTATAATTTCCATAGGAACGTAAAAATGAATGAATTTAAAAAATACATACTTTCTGTAATAATTACATCTGTTGTTCTTCAGGTGAGTAATTTGCTTTTGAGCAACACAAAGCTCGTTAAATTCTATACAAGCATAGCGAGTATTATAATAATTTCGGTTTTATTTTCGCCGATATTGTCATTGCCTGAATTTTTATTTCGTGAAATACCAACAGCAACTCATACCGATTTTTCAGATTCAACTGCTGAATCTGTATTTTGCAGAAATCTTGAAAAGAAAATCAATGACGATATTGCCGTAAACGGATATGATGAATGTTTTGTAACGGTTACTACAGACTGGGATACTTTAAAGATTATTATTCACTGTACATCAGAAAATTCAAATACAGATAACGTTGAAAAATTTATTAAAGAGAAATATTGTACGCCGGAAGATGAGGTGAGTGTGAGTATTTATGAATAATTCAAGTAAAATTTTCAAATTGTTCTCCGACAAAAAAATATTTGTGTATTTGATAATATTGTTAATTGTTGGCATACTGCTTATAACAGGTTCAAACAAGAAATCCAAATCACATAATGATTTTGCCGAAAAGGAATTTGTTGATTATCCAAAGTCCGAAAAATCCGGGGAAACATCCGGGGAAACATCCGAACTCGAAAAGGAACTTGAAAACATCTTATCGCTTGCAGACGGAGTGGGGGAGACACGTGTTTTGATTAAATACAGTACATCATCCGAAAAAATACCGTTCACAGACAAAAATAATACAACACTAAAAACAACTCAAAGCAATTCACAAGGCGAAACTTTGCCGTTTATAGCAAAAGAAATAAGCGCCGGAATTGAAGGTGTGATGATAGTTGCTCAGGGAGGCGGTAATGAAAAAATAAAAAACGAAATAAAAAATGCAGTGTCTGAATTGCTTGGAATACCAATACATAAAGTTAATATATTAAAAATGGATGCAGGAGGAAATTAAATGTTTATGATTGTAAAAAGAAAACATATTGCTTCAATAATTATTATCATTGCCATACTAACAATTACCGGATTACTCTTAAAAAGTAGCGAAGAAAATTTTTCGGATGAAAGCATACCAACCACCGTTTCAAACTCCGATTCTGCGGAAAATAAAGATGCAAGACCGGGTGAAGCGGTTATGGTAACTTCTCAAAAAGACTTTTTAATTCAAGCCCGAAACGACAGAGAAATAATCAGAAGCAAAGCCATCGAAATAATTAAAGAAACGCTTGAAAATGAATCAACTTCCGAAAAATTCAGGCAGGATGCCGAATCGCAAATTCTTAAAATGGCATCTTATATGGACAGCGAAAAGAAAATTGAAACCCTTCTTTCTGCAAAAGGATATGATGA
Source organism: Clostridia bacterium (assembly GCA_045536915.1). Classification (GTDB taxonomy): domain Bacteria; phylum Bacillota; class Clostridia; order UMGS1810; family UMGS1810; genus RGIG1828. Next base: position 53,821 of record JAZSOL010000041.1, on the reverse strand, counting down.
TAATGTTGTTTTTATATCAGACGATTCGGTTACGGTAACGGTTGTAAAATTGCTTGAAGAAACAGATATTGCCAAAATAAATGATATAGTTTTTGAACAAACCGGAAATAATAATATAAAAATAGTTGAAGTTGAATAAATTTTGTGTTATAATAAGATAACATAAGCAAAATGTTTATTCTAAATATCAGGGAGGATAAAGATTATGGAAAATATAAATAACAATATTGAAATCGGCGGTTCAATCAATATCTCCGATGAGGTAATAGCTACAATCGCTTCCGTTGCTGTTTCGGAAACCAAAGGTGTGTATGATCTTGCATCAAGTATCACTGATGATATTGTTTCTAAAATCAGCAAAAAATCAGTGAACAAGGGTATTAAGGTATCAAAAAACGAGGATGAAGCCATCATTGACATAAGCCTCATTATGGAATACGGTGTCCGCATCCCTGAAATCGCATGGGAAGTTCAGGAAAATGTTAAGAAAGCTGTTGAATCAATGTCCGGACTAACAGTTGTAAAAGTTAACATACACGTTGCCGGAATTAATTTTGATGCTGAAAAAGTTGAAATTAATAAAAGTAACGAAGATTAAACAACATCATATAACTTACGGAGGATAATATGAGCAGAAAATCCGCTAGAGAAGCCGCTTTCAAAACAATTTTCGAAATCCCGTTTCACGATAATGAAACACATGTGGATATAATATCTTATTGTGAAAACAACGACGACGGACTGGAAAGCGACAACGACAAAAATTACTATAAAGACGTGACATTTAAGTGCTTTGAAAATTTAAATGCTATTGATGAAAAAATTTCGGGTGCACTTCAGGGATGGACGATAAACAGAATTTCAAAAATCAATCTTGCAATACTTCGTCTGGCTGTGTGTGAAATAGTTTATTTTTCCGATATACCTTATCAGGTTTCAATAAACGAAGCTGTTGAACTCACAAAAAAATACAGTGATGATGATTCGCCTGTTTTTATTAACGGCATATTGGCTGCACTTGTTTAAACCGGAGGATATATGCCTATAGTATCGGTGTCGCAACTCAATAATTATATGAAGCGTTATGTTGAGCAGAATTCCAACCTGACGGATTTATGGGTATGCGGCGAAATATCCAATTTCAAAACACACTACAGCGGTCACATATATATGACGCTCAAAGATGATAATTCAATTTTAAGAGCTGTTATGTTTAATTCGTTTGCTAATAAAATGAGTTTCGGATTAAAAAACGGAATGCGAATAATTGCTTTTGGCAAGGTTGCTGTTTTTGAAAGAGACGGTTCATATCAGCTTTATGTTGAGAAAATTATTCCCGACGGAACCGGAGAACTTTATGCGGCATATGAGCAGTTAAAAAGCAAACTGTCGGCTGCAGGTTTTTTTGATGAAGAAAGAAAAAAAGCAATTCCTTTAATGCCCGCCAAAATCGGCGTTGTAACTTCTTTAACAGGTGCTGCAATCAGAGATGTTTTGTCAGTATCGAAAAGACGTTTCCCGCTATCAGATATTTGCATATATCCGGCAAAGGTTCAGGGGATAGGAGCGGCAGAAACTATTTGCAAAGGTATAGAATATCTGGATATGCATACCGACTGCGATGTTATTATTGTAGCGCGAGGCGGTGGAAGTATTGAGGATTTGTGGGCATTTAACGAAGAAAAAACTGCCATTTCCATTTACAATTGTAATAAACCGGTGATATCCGCTGTTGGACATGAAACTGATTACACAATAGCCGACTTTGTTGCTGACAAACGTGCTCCTACGCCTTCTGCAGCATTGGAAATAGCATTGCCCGATATAGATGATGTGAAAACCGGTCTGATGGCGAAACGAAAAAACCTTGAAACAGCTATGTACAGTACACTCACAAAATGCTATCTTTCATTATCCAACTGCGGTGTGAAAGAAATTTATTCAAAAGCAATGGAATTATTCAGACGCAAGGAGATTTTGATTAACCGCATGCAATGCGCTATGAATGATTATGTTTCATCTGTATATGGAGATAATTTAAATTCGTTGGCGTTACTGAATGGAGCTCTTGAAACGCTTAATCCGCTTAAGGTTTTAAAGCGAGGTTATTCTGTTATAACTGATGCTGAGGGAAAGTATGTGTCTGCTTATGATATTAAAGAAGGCGATGAAATAAACGTTAAATTCAATTGCGGAGAACTGAATTGCAACGTGCGGAGGATCAAATATGAAAAATGACGAATTCGAAAAGAATATAAGTGAATTAAACGGTATAGTTTCTCAGCTGGAAAGCGGTAATGTAGGTTTGAATGAAAGCATTGCTTTATATGAAAAAGGCATGAAACTCTCTGCCGCATGTATGAAGGTGCTCAGTGAAGCAAAACAAAAAATAGAAATTATACAAAATGAAAATTACGTTGACGTTGATTTCGGCGATGAATAACAGAATCGGAGAAACAAAATGAATTTTAAAGAATGCTACAAATCAAAAATTAAAGAAATAGACAACAGAATAGAATCTTATCTGGATAAATACACTTCCTCTTCTCACGATATTATTGATGCAATGAAATATTCTGTTTTGAACGGCGGAAAGAGACTCCGTTCAATTCTTTGCACGGAAATATGTACTATGCTTGGAGGAAAATATGAGGATGCTGTTGATTATGCCATAGCTATTGAGCTTATTCATGCATACTCGCTCGTTCATGATGATTTACCCGCAATGGATAACGCTGATATGAGAAGGGGACAGCCAAGCTGTCATAAAAAATTCGGTGAAGCTTTCGGGATTTTATGCGGTGATGCACTGCTTAACAGCGCTTTTGAATTAATGTTATCAAAAAGCACAAATGCCGATAAATTGCGTGCTGCTGCATGCATTGCGGAAGCTGCAGGTGTTTCGGGTATGATAAACGGTCAGGTTCTTGATTTAAAACTCGGTTCCTCTTCGAATGCCGATGAGAAAACCCTCATCCGTATTGTCGAACAAAAAACAATGGCACTCATAAAAGCCTCTGTTCTTGCCGGTGCATATATTGCAGGCGCAGATAATTTAACCATTGATAAAATGACTGAGTTTTCCTATAATCTCGGACTTGCGTTTCAAATCAGGGATGATTTTGAGGATATACATGAAGATGAAAAAGCTCAATCTGATTGTCCGAATTTCATCAATGCATTAGGTGCAAAAAAAGCGCAGGAGCAGCTTGATTTGTATAGTAAAAACGCATATAATATACTCTCAGAATATGACAAAAACGAATTTTTGATTTCATTACATAAATACCTTTTTGAATAACATTTAACTTACTAAAACGATAAACGAGGAATTTTCATGGAATTCATTGATAAACTTAACAATAAAAATTATATAAAAAATCTGGATGAATGCAATGCAGAATTTCTTGCATCGAATATTCGTGAATTTCTGATTGAAAAAGTTACCGATAACGGCGGACACCTTGCATCTAATCTTGGTGTTGTTGAGTTGACGCTTGCTCTTCATAAAGTTTTCAACTTTCCTTATGATAAAATTGTTTTTGATGTTGGTCATCAAAGCTATGTTCATAAATTGTTAAGCGGAAGAATCGAAAAATTTGATACTTTGAGAAAACTTGGCGGCATGTCGGGATTTCCGAAGACAAGCGAAAGTGAATATGACTGTTTTAACACCGGTCATTCGAGTACATCTGTTTCGGCAGCATACGGAATAGCGAAAGCGCGCGATTTGAAAAACGACAACTACAACGTAATTGCCTTCATAGGTGATGGTGCACTTGGCGGAGGAATGGCATTTGAAGCGTTAAACAATGTTGGAATATCCAATACCAAAATAATAATTGTTTTAAATGACAATGAAATGTCAATCAACAAAAATGTTGGCGGGTTATCTGCTTATCTCAGTATGCTCAGGCTTGACAAAAAGTATCTCAATGCCAAAAATAAAATGCAAAAGTTTCTCGGAAATATCGGCAGTTTCGGAAATGTTGTTTATAAAATTATGCATAAAACAAAAAAAGTCATAAAATCAGCAGCTATAGAAACTTCAATATTCGAAAATCTTGGATTTAAATATATTGGTATAATTGACGGTCACGACTTTTCAGAGCTGACAGAAGCTTTTGAAACAGCAAAAGCAATTAATGGTCCTGTAATTATTCACACCTTTACTCAGAAAGGCAGAGGTTATAAACCTGCCGAAAACAATCCTGATTTATATCACGGTATCAAACCGAAATCAGGGCAGGAAAATCAGGTGTCTGATTCATATACGGATGTTTTCGGTGAATGCATAGTAAAAAAAGCTAAGGAAAACGAAAGGATTGTTGCCATCACAGCAGCAATGTGTTCAGGTTGCGGACTCACTAAGTTTTCGCAAATGTTTCCGGAAAGATTTTACGATGTTGGAATTGCCGAACAACACGCTGTAACTTTTGCTGCCGGTCTTGCATCAGGAGATGTTAAACCTGTTGTGTGTATATATTCAACTTTTCTCCAACGTGCATACGATCAGATATTGCATGACGTTTGTATGCAAAATCTTGATGTGTTATTTGCCGTTGACAGGGCAGGAATCGTGGGCGAAGATGGTGAAACGCATCAGGGTGTTTTTGACTTGTCTTACTTACTGCACATACCGCAAATGACTGTATTGGCGCCGTCGTGCCGCAAGGAACTTGTGCAAATGATGGACTATATTCTTGATAACAAAACAGGTCCTGTTGCAATAAGGTATCCAAAAAGCAATGCACAAACAAGAGAGTGTTCAGATTTTGTTTTCGCAATGCCTGAATATGTTTCATCAGACGGCTTTGACGTTGTTTTGATTGCAATCGGACGCACTGTTGATATGTGTGTGCAAGCTCAGAAAATATTGAGTGAATCCGGAATAAAGTCAACTGTTGTTAATTTAAGAACGTTGAAACCCTTGAACAAGGAAGAAATTGAAAAACTTATCAGCAAAAGTAAAATCACTGTAAGTGTGGAAGATAATGTCATATCTGGTGGATGCGGTAGTTTTATTCTGTCTGCGATAGAATGCTCCCTGAAAAGCAAGTTTGTATGTATCGGATATGATGATTGCTATATCCAACAGGGTAATCAGGACGAATTGTTTGATATTCACGGTCTTACACCGATTAAAATTGTAAAACGTATTGAAAAGGAGTTGGCTGAATTTGGCAGACAGAGTTGATGTTGTTTTAGTTAATAAAGGTCTTGTCGAAAGCCGCGAAAAAGCAAAAGCAATGATTATGGCCGGTATGGTGTATGTAAATAATCAGAAAGTGCTCAAAGCCGGTGATAAATACACTGAAGGTCAATCTATAGAAATACGCGGTCAAAAAATCCCGTTTGTGAGCAGAGGCGGACTTAAACTCGACAAAGCAACCAAAGTGTTTGATTTTAAACTTACGGATTATGTTTGTATGGATATTGGACATCAACCGGAGGTTTCACGGATTGTATGCTCCAAAACGGTGCAAAAAAAGTTTATGCTGTAGATGTCGGTTACGGTCAGCTTGCGTGGAAGCTCAGAAATGACGAACGTGTTGTTAATATTGAAAGAACCAACATAAGATACATTGATTTCGAACTTATACACGATGAAATTGATTTTATATCTATAGATGTGTCGTTTATATCTCTAAGACTTGTATTGCCTGTGGCATATAAAATTCTTAAAGATGACGGAATGCTTGTGGCTCTTATAAAACCGCAGTTTGAAGCAGGAAGAGAAGAAGTGGGGAAAAAGGGCGTTGTTAAAGATGAAAACATACACAAAAAAGTTATTCGTGAAATTGCAGATTTTGCTGTTGAATTAGGTTTTTCTGCGGAAAATCTGGATTTTTCCCCAATAAAAGGACCTGAAGGCAATATAGAATTTTTACTCTTACTAAAAAAATCCAATACCATACATCATATTGATGATAATCTCATAAACGAAACTGTTGCCAATGCACATAAAATAGGGGAGGTATGATTTATGTCATATAGTTCAAAGAGCATTCAGACAACAGAAAAGCAAAAAACTTCTCCTAAAAAGCGAATACATGAAGGTCATCGAATGCGCGTGAGAAACAAATTTATAAAATACGGGCTGGATTCATTTACGGAAATTGAAGTGTTGGAATTTCTGCTTTTCCACACAATACCTCAAAAGGACACCAACGAAACGGCTCATTTGTTGCTCGACAGATTTGGTTCATTGAAAAATGTTCTTAATGCAAGGTATGATGAATTAATCAAAATTGAAGGCTTGGGCGAAAAATCAGCTTCGTTTATTATGTTTATCAGGCAATTCAACAAATACATAAGCACGAATGAGTTTGAAGAAGCTGTTCTTGACACTTCTAAAAAGGTGGGTACATTTTGTTGTAATTATTTCAAATATCATACCAATGAGTGTTTTATAGTAATCGGTATGACCCACGGAAGAAAAGTCAAATTTGTTGAGAAAATCAGCGAAGGAACAGAATACGAAACGAAGGTATGCAAAGAGGCTGTTGTTAAAACAGTGCTGAATCGAAACGTGAAAAAGATTATTTTGGCACACAATCATCCCACTTCAAATCCGGAACCTTCGTCGGATGATGTGATGATAACCAAGCAACTTTCTGTAACTTTTTCAGACTTTGATATCGAAGTTGTTGATCATATTGTATGCAGTAATGATGAACATGTCAGTTTATCCGACAGAGGAATGCTGTCGTGAATGTTGAAAAATTAATTATTGAGTAGGTGATATTATGACAATATATGCAATGTTGGCAAATGGATTTGAAGAAATTGAGGCTATAGCGTTTATAGACATACTCAGACGTGCAAAAATTGATATCAAAACGGTTTCTGTGTATAACACCAAAACAGTAACAGGAGCTCACGGAATTTCTCTGAATGCAGACTACACACTGGATTCTCTTGCCGCAGAAGATGGCGACGGAATATTTTTGCCCGGTGGTATGCCGGGAACAACAAATCTTTTTGAAAATGAATTTCTGAAGGATTTATTAATCGAATATAATAGCAAAGGGAAATATCTGATTTCTATTTGTGCTGCACCAATGATTTTCGGAAAACTTAAACTTCTTGAAGGTAAACAAGCCACATGTTATCCGTCATTCGAAAAATATTTATTAGGAGCAACACACGTTGAAGACGATGTGTGTGTTGATGGAAATATTCTAACATCACGCGGTGCCGGAACAGCTCATAAGCTTGGATTCAAATTTGTTGAAATAATAAAAGGATACGAATATAGTTATGATTTGATGAAATCCATGCAATATAAGTGATTTTTCGTTTTAAACACAAAATAGGATACAAGAGATTTTTATATGGTCATTTCGCAAAATAAAAATTTTGCGAAATGGAAGAGGGTGAAAAACATTATTAAGTCAAAATCAGAATATTCGGATGTTCCGCAGCTATTAAGAGACTATCTGAATTATCTAACCATAATTAAAGGCCGTTCCCGCAACACCGTAAAAGAATATTATTATGATTTGAGAATGTTTTTCAGATACCTTTATGCAGTTCAAAATAATCTGGACATATTAAATTTAGATGCGGTTGAACTCGACAATTTCAACTGCGAAATACTCAAAGAAGTTTCCTTATCCGATTTATATGAATTTATGGCCTACGTAAATAACTTTAAGTCATCAAACGACAACTACAAAGCACGCAAAGTTGCAAGCTTAAAATCTTTTTATAACTATCTCACTGCCAAGATTAACTATATGGAAACTAATCCTGCACTGAATCTTGACACACCTAAGTTAAAAAAGCGTATGCCGAAATTCCTGACTCTTGAAGAAAGCGTCAATCTTTTGAAAGCTATAGATGGCAAATCCAGAGAAAGAGATATTGCTATATTTATTTTGTTTCTAAATTGCGGCCTGAGATTATCGGAGTTAGTTGGGATTAACTTGCAGGATATCAATTTCGCAAAACGAACATTGCGTGTTATTGGTAAAGGAAATAAAGAGCGCATTGTCTTCTTAAACGATATATGCATAGAATCACTCAATAATTACCTTGCCGTGAGACCGAATGAATTATACGGCGATGACAAAAATGCGTTGTTTATAAGCGGCAAAAACCGCAGAATATCAAACAGAATGGTTGAACTGCTTGCAAAAAAATATTTTAAAGCAGCCGGGATCGACGAGAAACGGTATTCTCCGCATAAATTACGTCACACAGCCGCAACGATAATGTATAAAGAAGGAAATGTTGATATTAAAACATTGCAGGAAATTCTGGGTCATGTCAGTATATCCACAACTCAGATATATACCCATATAAACGACAGCGATATGCAAAAAGCGGCTGATAACAATCCCTTTAACAAAATTAGTTTAAATGAAAATGAAAATTAATAAAGCTGAATTGCGCGATGTAATAATCGTTCAATTCAGCTTTACTGTTTAATCAAGCTTAAGCACAGACATAAATGCTTCCTGAGGAACTTCAACCGTTCCGATTTGTCTCATTCTTTTCTTTCCTTCTTTTTGTTTTTCAAGGAGTTTTTTCTTTCTTGTTATATCTCCCCCGTAGCATTTAGCTAAAACGTCCTTTCTCATGGCCTTAACGGTTTCTCTGGCAATTATTTTATTGCCAATTGCAGCCTGAATAGGAATTTCAAACAACTGCCTCGGGATTGATTCTTTGAGCTTTTCAGCAATTCTGCGGCCTCTGGTGTATGCCTTTGATTCATGCACTATAAACGATAATGCATCAACCATATCACCGTTCAAGAGCATATCGAGCTTAACAAGGTCGGATTTTTGGTAACCTTTAAGATCGTAGTCGAATGATGCATATCCCTTTGTGCGTGATTTTAATGCATCAAAGAAATCGTAAATAATTTCATTAAGCGGAAGGTCATAGTGAAGAACAACTCTTGTGTCATCAATATACTCCATGTTTTTAAAAGTTCCCCGTCTGTCCTGACACAGCTCCATAATATTCCCAACAAACTCAGTCGGAAGCATTATAGATGCATCAACTATAGGTTCTTCCATATACTCAATTTCTGAAGTTGGCGGCAAATTTGTTGGATTGTCTATATTTAACATTTCACCATTTGTTTTGGTGATTTTATATATAACACTCGGAGCTGTTGTAACAATATCAAGGTTGTATTCACGTTCGATTCTTTCCTGAATTATTTCCATGTGCAAAAGCCCGAGGAAACCGCATCTGAAACCAAAGCCCAATGCAATTGAAGTTTCAGGTTCAAACGTGAGTGATGCATCATTTAACTGAAGTTTTTCCAAAGCTTCGCGCAAATCAGGAAATTTAGAACCGTCGGAAGTGTATATACCGCAAAATACCATGGGATTAACTTTTTTATAACCCGGCAACGGTTCTTCAGCCGGATTTTCGGTTGTGGTAACCGTGTCCCCTACCCTAGCATCTGTAACATTTTTTATGCTTGCAGCAATATATCCAACTTCACCCGCACACAGTTTATCAGAGACAACTGTTCCAAGAGGCGACAAATACCCCACTTCAACAACAGAAAATTCTTTTCCGGTTGCCATAAATCTGATAGTGTCGTTGGCTTTGAGTTCACCGTCTTTAATACGAACGTAAACAATAACACCTTTATATGCATCATAATATGAATCGAAAATAAGTGCTTTAAGGGGTGCGTTTTCATCACCGTTCGGCGCCGGAACCAGATTAACAATTTCTTCAAGCACATCCTCGATTCCGATTCCTTGTTTTGCGGAAATTAACGGTGCTTCATCTGCCGGAATTCCTATAACGTTTTCTATTTCAGCTTTAACAAAATCGGGACGTGCACTCGGTAAATCAATTTTATTTATAACAGGAACAATTTCCAGATCATGGTCAACTGCAAGATATGTGTTTGCAAGAGTCTGCGCCTCAATACCCTGAGCCGCATCAACAACAAGCACCGCACCCTCACACGCTGCAAGACTTCTGGAAACCTCATAGTTGAAGTCAACGTGCCCCGGGGTGTCAATAAGATTGAAAATATACTCATTATTATCTTTGGCTTTGTAAACAAGCTTTACAGCCCTTGCCTTTATTGTTATCCCCTTTTCGCGTTCGAGATCCATATTATCAAGTATCTGATCCTGCATTTCGCGTTTTGTGAGAACACCTGTTTTTTCAAGCATTCTGTCCACAAATATGAATTTTCCATGGTCAATATGCGCTATTATGCAGAAATTTCTTATATTATCCTGTCTGTCAGACATAAATTACCCTCACTTATCAAAATTATTTTATAATATATTACCATAAAATTATCATTTTGACAATATTAAAATTGAATAATTTTATAAATCCAGACAGATACCTGATGCAACAAAAAAGCACCTGCGTAATGCAGATGCTTTAGTGCTTTACTCTGTTTGCGATACAAATCTTTTAAATAGAAGTGTTACCGACCAGACTCCTGCCAATCCAATTAGTGTGTAGAGTATTCTCGACAAGAGACTCATGTTTCCGAAAATTAATGCAACAAGGTCAAGGTCGAATATACCAACAAGACCCCAGTTGATTGCACCTATAATCGGAAGACATAAAATTAATTTATCTAACATAAAATCATCTCCGTTAATATTGTTTACCAAACAAACAATATTATTCAACGAAATTTATTTTATGCCCACCACATTTCACCTTTTGATTCATACATAATAACTTCTTTAAGGAAAGTGATAGCTTTTCCAAGTCCTTCCATAGGAGTCATAAGGCTGTCTTCGTGTTCAATGCTTATTGCACCGTCATATCCAACCATTCTGAGAGCACTCATCATATCTTTCCAGCACTGATAATCATGTCCGTAACCAACAGAACGGAAAATCCATGAACGGTTGATTTCATCGCCATAGTGTTTGGTGTCGAGCACACCGTTTGTTTTGGTGTTGATATCATCAATCTTGGTGTCTTTTGCGTGGAAATGATAGATTGCAGAACCTAATTTTCTTATAGCATATACGGGATCTATGCCCTGCCAGAATAAGTGACTCGGGTCAAAGTTTGCACCAAGGATCTCACCTACTTCGCTTCTGATTCTGAGCATTGTTTCAGGATTGTAAACGCAAAATCCTGGATGCATTTCAAATGCAATCTTCTCTATTCCGTGTGCTTTTGCAAATTCAGAAGCCTTTTTCCAATAAGGAATGAGCACCTCATTCCACTGATATTCGAGAATTTCCGTGAAATCATCAGGCCAGGGGCAAGTTACCCAATTCGGCGTTTTATCTTCTGGCGAACCTCCGGGACAACCGGAAAAAGTGATAATCGTCTTGATGCCAAGCTGCTCGGCCAAAATGCAGGTTTTTTCAAAGTCCGAATGGAATTTTGCGGCGATTTCCTCGTTTGGATGAACGGCGTTTCCGTGACAACTCAATGCACTTATTTCAATTTCATATTTTGCAAGCAAATCCTTAACTTTATTGATTTCACTCTCGTTATTAATCAATTTGTCGGGATCGAGATGATCGGTACCCGGAAAACCACCAGCACCAAGTTCGATAGCCTGAACTCCTTGTTCATGCAATTTTTTTAATGCATCTTCAAGCGAAGAACCGTTGAAAACAGGTGAAAATACTGATAATTTCATTGTTACCTCCTGAATATATAATTAATTAGTATATATTTTTACAAATCAATTGTATATCAGATTATCATGAATGTCAATACCAAAGTATATATATCACAAAAATTTGTTAAGAAAAATATAATATAAACCTTGTAAATTGTTTTGGAAAGTGATATAATTAATTAATATATCATTGCCATCAGACGGGAGGGTTAATTGTATGAAAAATATTATAATGTTGTTGAAAACATTATCATCCAATGCAGTTTATTTTTTATGGATGTTATTTGTTTTTTCGTGTGTAACTTTTCTTTTTGATACCAAAACAGCTATTATTCAATTAGCAGTCTTTATAATATTTACTGTGTGGCATTTTATATTCAGACACAAACGCCTGAACAGCCTCAATAAATATATAAAAAGCATGAATGTGACTCTCGATAAAAATAAATTCAAAACACTTTACGACTTCTATATACCTGTTTCAATTATAAACCAGGACGGAATTATTGAATGGTATAATTTTAAATTTGCCGAAATATGCATTAATCCTATTCACAAACTGCCGTTGTCTGATTATATCCGTGATTTTGATATAAATAAAATCCTGAATAATAATCTTGATAAAGATGAATTCACATATACAATTCAACACAACAATAAAGTTTATAAGATTTACGGAAACCTGATAAAATGCAACAGCGGAGACGATGAATACTATTTCGTTCTTTACTGGCAGGATGCAACCGAATATATAAACCTGAAAAACAAATACAATGCCGAAAGTTTTGTGAGCTGTGTTATTGTTGTGGATAATTACGATGAAGTAATGCAAAGTACACCTAACCCCGACAAACCGCGTCTCACAGCATTTATTGAAGAAACGCTCGACACACTTGCCGACTCAACTTGCGGGATTTTAAAAAAATATGAAAAAGACAAATTTTTACTTTACATTCAAAAAGCCCATCTCGACAAACAGATTGAGGATAACTTTTCGTTCACCGAGAAGATGAGAGCGCTCTCTGCCGGAAATAAAGTTGCACCCACTTTGAGTATCGGCATCGGAATAGGCGGCGCAGATTTTCAGCAAAATGATTCATATGCGTATTCGGCTCTTGATATGGCGCTTGGAAGAGGCGGCGATCAGATTGTTATCAAGGATAGCGACAAATTCAGTTTCTACGGTGGAAAAACAAAAGAAGTTGAAAAACGAACCAGAGTTAAAGCAAGGGTTGTTTCCCAGGCGATAAAGGAAATGATTGCCGACTCAGAGCAAATCATAATAATGGGACATCGTTATGCAGATGTTGACGTTTTGGGCTCAGCCCTCGGATTGCATGCATTTATTCGTTCGCTTGGCAAAAATGCTAAAATCCTTCTCGATACCTACAACCAGACTGTTGAAAGGTTTGTTGTGAAGTACCATGATAAATACAACGATGTTTTTATAAATAAAGCTTATGCTAACGAAATTGTATCACCAAACACTCTTATATTCATAGTTGATACGCATAAATCCTCGATTGTGGAAGAACCGGCACTTATTGATGTTTCAAAAAACATAATTGTGATAGATCATCACAGAAAAAGTGCAGATTTCATACAAAACACCCTTATCACCTATCATGAACCATATGCATCTTCGGCAAGTGAACTGATTACCGAAATGCTTCAATACGGAGATGATATCAAACTCGAAAGAGCCGAAGCCGAAGCTTTGTATGCCGGAATATTTATGGATACAAAGAATTTCACATTCAAAACAGGTGTACGCACATTCGAAGCTGCTTCGTATTTAAAAAGAATGGGTGTTGATACAATTGAGGTGAAAAAACTTTTTCAGATTGACCTCAATACTTTTATTAAAAAATGGGCAATTATCGAAAAAGCATCCACCTACAGAAATAAAGTTGCAATTGCAACGTGCGAAAAAAACGACGTCGATATGCAAACAATTGTTGCTCAGGCGGCTGATGAAATGTTGAATATCACGAATATTTCATCGTCGTTTGTTATATGCGATATGTCTGATAAAATAATAATCAGCGCACGTTCATTCGGCGATATAAATGTTCAGGTTATTACCGAAAAACTCGGTGGCGGAGGACATATGACAATTGCCGGAGCTCAGATAACGGGCAAAACTATCAGCGAAGTTACAGAAGAATTAAAAAGCGTGTTGGATGAATATCTACAGTAAAACAGGAGGAAGTAATAATGAAAGTAATTTTTGTGAAAGATCTCAAAGGTCAGGGCAAGGTTGGTGAAGTAAAAAACATCAGTGACGGATATGCTAAAAACTTTGTTATACCAAAGGGATATGCTATTGAAGCAACAAATGCAAATCTTAACGATTTTAAAGGAAAAAAAGAATCAGAACAATATAAAAAACAGCAGGAAATCAAAGAAGCTGAAGCAATGAAGAATAAACTTTCCGGAATCACACTTAAAATGAGTGTGAAAACAGGAAGCAACGGCAAATTGTTTGGTTCCATAACAAGCAAGGAAATTTCCGATAAATTAAAGTCGGATTTCCAAATACAGATTGACAAGAAAAAAATTGTTTTGCCCGACGGAATTAAAACAACAGGCAAATACAGTATAGATGTGAAACTTTATCCTGAAATAACCGGAAAACTCAGTGTAGAAGTAATTAGTGAATAAAAGGAGAATGTAAAATGGCTGCTGATGTAATCAGAAGTATGCCCTGCAATGTCGAAGCTGAACAATATGTTCTTGGAGCTGTTATATTCGATAATAACTGTATGTCGGATATTATGAGTGCACTTAAAATCGACGAATTTTACCTTGAACAACATAAAATAATATTTGAAGCAATGCTTGCTATATCAAATCGTGCTGAACCTGTTGATTTTGCAACACTGAAAAGCCAACTCGGTCAAAACTTTGACACGATTGGCGGAATTGAATATCTCACGAAAATTCGTCTGATGGTATCAACAACTTCAAATCTCAAATACCACATTAAAATTATTAAAGACAAAGCCGTGTTGCGTAAACTCATAAATGCAGGAAACGATATTGTTTCTGTGAGTTATGAACAATCCGACGACATTTCCGTAATATTAAGCACAGCCGAAAGCAAGATTTATGATATACTTCAAAACAAAACAAGCACCGAGCTTACACATATAAAACAAGTGCTTGCAAATAATCTTGCTCAGCTCGAGGAAATGGTTCAGAAAAAAGAAAAGATAACCGGTGTTCCCAGCGGATTCAAGGTTCTGGATATAAAAACAACCGGATTTCAACCCTCCGATCTCGTTTTGCTGGCCGCAAGACCTGCTATGGGTAAAACAAGTTTTGCTCTTAACATAGCTACCAATGCCGCACTTAATGCAAATGTTCCCGTTGCCATATTCAGCCTTGAAATGAGTAAAGAACAGCTCACAAACAGAATTTTATGTTCTGAAGCCTACATTTCAAATGAAAAAATGCGTATTGCAGATGTTAATCCGGAAGATATTGCAAAGCTTGCTTCTGCAATAAACAAACTTTCTCAGGCGCCTATATATATTGACGATACCGCAGGTATAACCGTTACCGAAATCAAAGCCAAATGCAGAAGACTAAAGCTCAAAAACCAACTTGGTTTAGTTGTTATAGACTATCTGCAGTTGATTCAGGGAAACGGACGCGAAGGCAGACAGAACGAGGTTGCTGAAAACAGCCGACTTCTGAAAATAATGGCTAAAGAGTTGAACGTTCCGATTATATGTCTCTCGCAGCTCAGCCGTGCACCCGAACAAAGACCGGATCACAGACCTCAGCTTAGCGACCTGAGAGACTCCGGTTCTATCGAGCAGGATGCGGATATGGTTATGTTTTTATACAGGGATGATTACTATAATCCGGCAACGGAAAAGAAGGGCGTTTCTGAATGTATAATTGCCAAATTCAGAAACGGAAGCGTTGGGACAGTTGACCTTGGTTGGCGCGGTGAATATACGCGTTTTACCAATCTTGAACCCCATCGTTAGGAGTTGATGTTGTGGAACCTGTAATAAAAAAAGTGTATGATACGATTTTGTCTGAAGCAATGATATTTCCGGGTGACAAAGTGCTTGTGGGTTTATCGGGCGGTGCCGATTCAGTTTTCTTGCTTGAATCACTCACTTCAATCAGGAATGTGTTGGATTTTGAAATTGCCTGCGCTCATGTTAACCACGGAATCAGGGGTGCTGAAGCTGATAATGATCAGGAGTTTTGCCGGAATTTGTGCAGTGAAAAGAATATTGATTTTCACGAAAAGTTTTGCGATATTCCCGTCATTGCAGCAAAAAGAAAGATTTCCGAAGAAACTTGCGGCAGAGAGGAAAGATACAGTTTTTTCAAATTACTGTGTGAAAAGCACGGTTTCAACAAAATTGCCGTTGCTCATAATATGAACGACAGTGTTGAAACTGTAATTATTAATATGATAAGAGGCGCTTCATTAAAAGGATTGTCGGGCATTGAACAAATCAACGGCAACATTATTCGTCCTGTTATTAACATCACCCGCCAGGAAATTGAATCATATTTGCATTCGAAAGGTATTCAATACCGTACGGACAGCACGAATTCAACGTTGGACTATACACGCAACAAAATCAGACATCTGATACTCAAAGAGATGGAAAATATTAATCCGTCTGTGGTAAATACAATACATACAAATTCACACAATATCAGGTGTGATATTGATTTTTTAAATGAATACACAAAAAAACTTAAATGTATTGAAAACTCCGGCGACGAAGTTTTCATTGATAAAAACATTTTCGACAGTCAACACCCTTCTATAAAAAAAAGAATACTTATAGATGCATTTAGTATTTGCAAAGGGAACCGTGCCAATGTCAACAGCTGTCATATCGATATTTTACTCGGTGAGCTTCAATCGGGGAAAAAATATAATATGCCAAATGGAATAACTGTATATATTTCGTTTGATAAGATTATTTTTTCGCAGAAAAAAACAGAACAAATTAAGCAATGCTGTGATTTCACTGCAGAACAGATTATAAAATTTAACGAAACAACCATTATTAAAAGCTGCATTGTTGATGAGGTGCTTTCATATGAAAATAACGCCTTGTATGTAGATTGGGATTTGCTTAAAAACCGAAATCTCGTTTTGAGAAGCAGGAAAGAAAGCGATAAATTCACACCATTTGGTATGAATCATTCAAAAAAAATCAAACAATTTATGATAGAAACGAAAATACCCGCAATTCAGCGCAATAATATACCTTTATTGTGTGCTGATGATGAAATTGTCGCTGTTATCCCCTATCGCATTTCAGAAAAATTTAAAGTAACAGATAAAACAAACCGAATTTTAAAAATAACACAGGAGAAAAATACTAATGAGTGAAAATATGTGCAAAGAAATTCTATTTTCAAAAGAAATGATCGAAAAAAAAGTTTGCGAGTTAGGTTCGCAAATCACAAATGACTATAATGGAAAAGATGTTGTTTTTGTTGCAATTTTAAACGGAGCATTTATGTTTGCTTCAGACCTGATTAAGTCTGTAAAGCTTGACTGCTATATAGATTTTATGCAAGTTTCAACTTACGGTAACGACACAAAAAGTTCGGGAACCTTTGTTGTGAAAAAGGATTTGAGTCTCGATATTAAAAACAAAAACGTAATTATTATTGAAGACATACTCGACACCGGATACACTCTTTCCAACTTACTTGGGTATCTCGCAAAATACGAGCCTTTATCAGTTAAAATTGCAACCTTTATCGACAAACCCGCAAGACGTCTTGCGAACGTAAAGGCAGATTATGTCGGCTTTGTATTGGATGAAAACCATTTTATTGTCGGATATGGTCTTGATTATGCTCAAAAATACAGAAATCTTCCTTACATCGGTATATTGAAGGAAGAAATATATTCATAAAATATTAGGAGGTTTTCTCTTGCGTAATTTTCTCAAAAGATTTGGATTCTGGATTGTTTTGCTCGCTGTGTTGTTTATCAGCTATCAGATCATGAATCCGCAAACAACAATTAAAGAAATAAAATTTTCAGAACTTGTAACACTTTTAAACAGCGGTAGTGTTAACGAAATGACATACAGCGATAACAAAATATATGTCAAAGCTAACGGAACAGATGAAACTATGTCGTGTTATCTTCCTGCGCTTTCTATGTTATATGAACACGCCGGAGAGCAAATTGAAAAGCAAACAAATGATAACACACTTGTGTTCAACACACCCGAACCAAGTAATTATCCATGGTGGATTTCAATGTTACCAACTGTTATTATGATAGTAATTATGATAGGATTTTGGATAATTATGTTCAGACAAGCCGGCGGTTCAGGTAAGGGAACAATGAATTTCGGCAAAAGCAGAGCCAAAATGCATGTGGCTGAAAAAAACGGTATTACATTCAATGATGTGGCAGGAGCTGATGCTGAAAAAGCCGAGCTTGAAGAAGTTGTGGAATTCCTTAAATCTCCGGAAAAATTCAATTCTCTCGGAGCAAAGATACCGCGCGGAATGTTGTTGGTGGGACCTCCGGGAACAGGAAAAACTCTTCTTGCCAAAGCTGTTGCAGGCGAAGCCGGAGTACCCTTTTTCTCAATAAGCGGTTCGGATTTTGTTGAGATGTTTGTTGGTGTTGGTGCTTCAAGAGTAAGAGATTTATTTGAACAGGCAAAAAAATCAGCACCGAGCATTATATTTATAGATGAAATAGATGCTGTTGGAAGACAACGCGGTGCGGGACTCGGCGGAGGCCATGACGAACGCGAACAAACCCTTAATCAGCTACTTGTTGAAATGGACGGATTTGGTGTGAATCAAGGTGTTATAGTTATAGCCGCAATAAACAGACCTGACATATTAGACCGTGCCCTTCTCAGACCGGGCAGATTTGACAGACAAGTGGTTGTTGATGCACCTGATATGAAGGGCAGAGAGGAAATCCTGAAAGTACACGCCAAAAATAAAGTTCTTGATCCATCCGTGGATTTAGCTGTGGTTGCAAAAACAACAGCAGGATTCACAGGTGCAGATCTCGCAAACCTTTTAAACGAAGCGGCACTTTTAGCTGCCAGATATAATTTGCGGACAATTGGAATGGAAGAAATTCAGAATGCTATGATTAAAGTTGTTGTCGGAACTGAAAAAAGAACGCGCATTATGAACGACAAAGAAAAAAGATTAACAGCATTTCATGAAGCGGGTCATGCAGTTATAACAAAGCTCTTGCCATCCATGGATCCGGTGCATCAGATTTCCATAATTCCACGTGGTAGAAGCGGTGGATATACGATGCATCTTCCTCTTGAAGACAGAAGCTACGAAACGAAAGGCGAGATTTTGAATGATATCACTGTTCTCCTGGGTGGAAGAGCGGCTGAAAAATTAACCTTGGATGATATCAGCACAGGCGCATCAAATGATATTGAAAGAGCATCAAAAGCCGCAAGACAAATGGTTACGAAATATGGTATGAGTGATTCGCTCGGACCCATATTCTACGGAAGCGATAATGACGAAGTCTTTATAGGAAGAGATTTTGTTCAATCAAAAAATCTAAGCGAATCGGTTTCTTCTAAAATAGACAGTGAGGTTCACAATATAATCCAGACTCAATATGAACGTTGCCTGAAGCTTTTAGAAGAAAACATGGATAAATTAACTCGTGTTGCTAATGCACTTATGGAAAAAGAAACTATTTCCGGAGATGAGTTTGAAAAAATATATAACGGTTCTGATGTATCCGAAGGTGATTTTGAAGAAGCTTAATGTTTGTTTTTGGGGTGAAAAATTAATATGAGTAAAGAACGTTTTATCGAAATATACAACGAAAATATCAAGCGTGATGGTGCAGATAAGCTTTTGGCATATTTATGTGACGGTTGTGATTTCTTTACTGCACCTGCAAGTGCACGTTTTCATTCAAGCTACACAGGCGGTCTTTGCCGGCATAGCATTAACGTGTATGAATGTATGGTTGATTATATGGAAAGAGAACGGGTAAAAAACCAATATGGCCTTATTGCTTCCAATGAGAGCATTGCTATAGTATCGTTACTTCACGATATCTGTAAAATCAACACATATAAACCATCAACGAGAAACGTTAAAGATGAAAACGGCGTATGGCGTCAGGTTCCAACATTTTCATATGATGATAAACTCCCATACGGACACGGAGAAAAATCAGTATATATTATTTCGGGTTATATGAGACTTACTCGTGAGGAAGCTTTTGCGATTCGCTTTCACATGGGTTTTTCAGGTAATGAAGATAAATTACTTGTTGGCAATGCATTTGAGATGTATCCTCTTGCATTTGCTCTTTCAACATCCGATATGGAAGCCACTTACTTTATGGAATCTGCCGAAAGTTAATCAGCTATAAAATCCAAACAGCTACAGTATACCAAATCAATGGTTACTGTAGCTGTTTTTATATCCGCAATATTCTCTTAATACTTTTATATCGGAATCGGAATCAGATTTCGGGAATTCTCTGTCGAGAAATTCAGGCGAAGCTATTAATCTGCACTTTAAATCCTTAGATAATTTTTTGATATATGCTTCAATACGTGTAGCCTGCGAGCGACTCTCCACGCACCATACCATTTCGATGCATTCCGGTTTATGAGCTTTCGTGTATTTGGCACCAAATTTACTTCCCGAGCAATGCTCCGAAAACCGCCGCACCACATCTGAAGCAATCCCCGTATACAAACTGTTGCCCTCACATTTTAAAATGTAAATGTAATACATTTTTACACATCCTGTGAAATCAATGTTTTTTATTCAGACTAACACAACGCATTCCGCTGTCAGTCCTTTTGACCAACGAGATTAAGAAAAGCTTTTGTGCGTTCATTTTTAGGATTATCTATAACCTCCTGAGGAGTACCTTCTTCAGCTATAACACCTTTGTCCATAAATATAATCCTGTCGGAAACGTTTTTGGCAAAACCGATTTCATGAGTTACAATAACCATTGTTATATTCTCTTTTGCAAGTTGTTTAATTACTCTGAGAATCTCACCTGTAAGTTCAGGATCAAGAGCGCTTGTTGGCTCATCAAAGAAAAGAATTTTCGGTTTCAGAGCCAAAGCACGTGCAATTGATACACGTTGCTGCTGACCGCCGGAAAGCTGACAGGGATAATTGTTGATTTTTTCGGATAAACCAACGCTTTCAATTACCTTTCTCGCATTTTCTTCAATTTCAGCAATAATTGCATGCTTGTTATGTTTATAATCATTACGCTCTTTAGCCAATAGTTTCGGAGCAAGGGTGACGTTTTCAAAAACATTGTATTGCGGGAACAAATTAAACGACTGAAAAACAAGGCCAAAATTCAACTGCGCCTTTCTTATCTGATTTGAAGTATATGTTCCGTTTTCGGCATCAAATATTACTTCATTATTAACTTTTATAACACCTTCATCGGCACGCTCAAGAAAATTAATACAACGAAGAAGTGTTGTTTTCCCACTGCCCGAGGAACCAAGCACAGACACAACTTCTCCCTCGTTCATAGAAAAACTAACGCCTTTTAAAACCTCTGTGTTGCCAAATTTTTTGCATATATTATTAACTTCAAGTATACTCATTATATCACCTTTTTAACCATTATAATAATTGAGTCTCTTTTCGAGGTATGAAAGAAGCAGTGAAAGAACTGCTGTAAATGCAAGGAAATACAACCCGGTTGCGAAAAGAGGCCATATTATTCCTCTTGCCGCAAAACGCTGCGCATTCTGAATAATTTCAATAACACCTATGACACGGGCAAGCGATGTATCTTTAACAAGGGTTATTACTTCATTTCCCATTGAAGGTGTAATGCGTTTTATCACCTGAAAAAGTATAACCTTAAAAAATGTTTGTATTTTAGTAAGTCCGAGAACCTGTCCTGCTTCGTACTGACCTTTGGATATACTTTCTATTCCACCACGATATATTTCGGAAAAATATGCCGCATAATTGATAACAAATGCTATAACCGCCGCTGTGAAACGGGATGATATAGGATATCCGAAAATCAATCCGGGAGCATATAAAACAACAAAAAGCTGCAGCATAAGCGGAGTTCCTCTTATCACCCACACAAAAGTTTTCATAAACCATTTAAGCGGTTTGAATTTTGACATCGTACAAAAAGCTATCAATAACCCTAAAGGTAACGACATAACCAGTGTGATTACAAAAAGAATACAGTTAGTGCCAAAACCTTCGAGTAACATTTGCCAAGCATTCATTACTATTTACCTCCAAACAATTTTTCGATTTTTAAAATTGCTTCAAAAATCATTTCCGTTGTAATTTCATAAGGTATGAGTTCCATATCAGGATCTTTAATTGTTGATTCGAGAACAGGTTTGAGATACTCAAAATCAACTTTCACGTTACGTTCGGTTAATGTTGTTTCAACTCCAAGCATTTTTATAAGTTCAAGGATTCTCAGTGCTTCGCTTTCCTTATTATCAAGCATAAGCTGAACTGCTGTTGTGTAGCCTATTACATCACCGTGAAGAAAATTCTTTTCAAATCCATCAATCTCAGTGAGCCCGTAAAAAAGAGCATGAGCAACAGCGCCGTTGAATTTAGGATTTATGAGCATACTCACCATTCCTGTGCTAATTAAAATGATTAGAACCGCCTGTTCAAATTCATTTGATACATGGTTGTTTTTACAATCTTTAAGAGCAACCGGCGCGCAGTTTATAAGTGGAGTATTACACATACCGCTTATTGCAATTCCAAGTTCATCATTATATGTTTTAATCTGATTACGTGAAGAAAATTCAACCTCATAATATTTAGCAAGTGTATCCCCTATTCCGGCACGAAAATATTTATCAGGTGCATCACATATTATCTGAGTGTCAATAAAAACGTGGTAAGCCGGAGATTTTAAATACCAAAAGCCTTCAAAGGCGTGATTTTCATTATATATTACAGAAAGTGCAGAAGAAGCAGCACACGTCGAAGCAATCGTGGGCACTGTTACAACCTGTACTCCGAGCATATCTGCAAGACATTTTGATGTGTCTATAGCTTTTCCGCCTCCAACTCCCATTACAAAATCAATATTACTGTTTTTATATAATACATATAGCTGTTCAATGCGTTTTTTGAAGCATTCCTCACCATATACTACTACATCAACAATTTCAAATTCAGACATCGAATCTTTCAGCTTTGTTTCTGCTTTCGATAACGCAGTCTGACCGCCAACAATCAACACATTTCTACCAAGACTCAAACAAACATCTGATATATTTTCATATGCATCTGAACCTATTGTGTAATTTGCAAAAAAACATTCCTTCATTTGGCGAAACTCCTTTCAGAATACACTTTTGCAGTATTGCTGTTGCTTTAAAATTCAAGCTTTTCAATTCAACAGCAATACTGCAAACGCACGTTGATATACAGAAACAGAGGTTTCCGCAGAAAAACGGAAACCTCCAAAATTCTGATTTTAATTACTGAGCGTTTGCAGCAGCTGCAATACCGTCAACAAGACCGTATTTTTCAGCAATTTCATTTAATTTACCGTTTTCAGTAAGTTCAGCAATAGCATTATTTACCTTTTCACACATATCGCTTCCTTTTCTAAAAGCAATACCAAAGTACTGATCGCCAAATTTGTTATCAAGATTAATAACAAGATCGCCAAACGAAGAACCTTCGCTTTCAATCATACCCTGAGCAATTACAGAGTCAACAACAGCCACATCAGCAACACCCTGCTGTACGTCCATTAAAGCAGTTGCCATTGAATCAACACCGGTGTAGTTTGCATCTGCAAAATAATCTTTAGCTATAACCTTTACAGTATTATCTGAAGAATCATCAATTGTTCCGTTGATTTTTTCTTCACCTGTTGAACCTGCTTCAGCAACAACGTTTTTGCCGCTGATATCTGCCATGATTTCATCAGCTTTGTCGGCTTTCATTACCATTGCCTGAGTATTGTACATATACGGTTTTGTAACTTCCCACATTTCCTTTCTGTCTTCGGTAATACACATACCATTCCAGAGTACGTCAATGTTTTTAGATGCGAGTTCAGTTTCTTTCGCTTCCCAGCTGATTTCAACAAACTCAACTTCAAGTCCGAGCTGTGCAGCAACAGCCTGAGCGAATTCTGTGTCAAAACCGGTCCAGTCGCCGTTGTCATCAAGGTAGTTCATAGGCGGATAGTTGGTAACACCAACTGTCATTACACCCTTTTCTTTGATGTAATCATAATCGCCTAATGCAACATCAGATGTGTTTGTTGTTTTGTTGGAGCATGCCGCAAAAGCAAATAATGTGCATACTGCCAAAAGTAATGCAATAATTTTTTTCATAGTTATCTCTCCTATTTTTTAATTTACTTTGATATATTACCACACTAAAGCGCTAAAGTCAATAATAAATTAAATATCCGTCATTTAGAACAATATTTTCTGCTATATCACATAAAAATACAGCAAAACCACTATACCGAGAATGATTCTGTACCATCCGAAGGCTTTGAAGTCATGTTTGCGAATGTATCCCATAAGAAACTTTATTGCAAACACAGAAACCAAAAATGCAACAACCATACCGGTTAACAGTATCCCCCACTCAAATGATGCAAATGAAAAGCCGGTTTTCAAAAGCTTAAATGCACTTGCGCCAAACATCACCGGTATTGCAAGGAAAAACGAAAATTCTGCCGCCGCAGCTCTTGAACACCCTATTGCAACAGCACCGATTATTGTTGCGCCCGAGCGTGATGTACCCGGAATAAGAGCAAGCGACTGAAAAAGACCTATTAAAAAAGCTGTTTTGAATGTAAAATCTGCAACATCCTTAAAAGCTGATTTACGGGCAACGCTTTCCATGATTATAAAGCCAATTCCATACACAATGAGTGTTATTGCTATAACGTAATTCTCACTGAGAACACTGTCTATAGCATCTTCAAACAGTAGTCCCAACAATGCGGCAGGAATTGATGCAACTGCAACTTTAAACCAGAGATTCCACACATCTTTACGCCCCGTGGCATCTTTTCCGGGTGAAAACGGATTGAGTTTCTCAAAATAAAGAACAACAACCGCAAGTATTGAGCCAAACTGTATCACAACCTTAAAAGTGTCCATAAACTCCTGACTCACTCCGGTCATAGGCCAAAGAGAATCAAACAAAAGCATATGTCCTGTACTGCTGATTGGTAACCATTCTGTTATACCTTGAATTATACCGAGTATCAATGTCTGAATTATCGTTATTATATTCATAATTACTCTCCATATATGATTTATATTATTGACTTATACTGAATAAAAGTTCCCCATACGACGGATACGGCCAGTATTCAGATGAAGTATTCAACTCCATTTCATCAATTATGGCTCTTGCCTTGTTCATTGCCTCAACCACAACTTCCCTGAAATAAACCGCGCACTTTTCAATATTACTTTTAAGCTTGCGTGCATCTTCAACAGAAACAGCAAGTTCTTCAGCGGCATCATAAAGATCAGAATTGAGAACAGAAAGCTTTTCAATAAGTTTCATCTCAACACCAACATTTGCCGACGGAACAAATGCTTTTCGTGAATTTGCTGAATCAGCAAGTGCTTCACAATATCGGCTTATAGCCGGTATTATATCCTTGCGAATCATATCTACCATTGTGAGCGCTTCAATATTTATTGTTTTAGAGTAGTTTTCGAGCAAAATTTCACACCTGGATTCAAGCTCAGTGCGATTATACACACCGTGTCTTGTGAGAACATCTATGTTTTTCTTGTCGAGCAGATGCGGTATGGCTTCAGGAGTACTCTTAAGATTACTGAGCCCTCTCCTTTCCGCCTCTTTCACCCATTCCTCAGAATAGTTGTTTCCGTTGAAGATAATTCTTTTGTGTTTTTTTATGGTGTTTCGTATAAGTTTGCTTAAAGCCTTCTGGAAATCATCACTCTTTTCAAGCTCATCTGCAAATTTACGCAGTTCTTCCGCAACAATCGTATTGAGCATCGTGTTGGGACCTGCAACGGAAAATGTTGAACCAAGCATACGGAATTCAAATTTATTGCCTGTAAATGCAAAAGGAGATGTTCTGTTACGATCAGTAGTATCCTTTGAAAACGTTGGTAAAACATGCACACCGACTTTAAATTTTTCACGTTTCTTTTCACTGTATTCCGCTTTGTTTTCAAGAGCATTCAAAATCGCCTCGAGTTGTTCGCCTATAAATATCGAAACAATTGCCGGAGGAGCTTCTCCGCCGCCCAGTCTATGATCGTTTCCGGCATTTGCAACACTCACCCTCAACAAATCCTGATACTCATCAACAGCTTTTATCACTGCACAGAAAAAGAGGAGGAATTGTGCGTTATCGTGTGGGGTTTTCCCGGGTTCGAGCAGATTAACACCTGTATCGGTTGAAAGAGACCAGTTATTATGCTTACCGGAACCATTAACCCCTGCAAAAGGTTTCTCGTGAAGAAGGCAAACCATATCATGTCTTAATGCAATCTTTTTCATCATTTCCATAGTAAGCTGGTTATGATCAGTTGCAAGGTTTGTGGTAGTGTATATGGGTGCAAGTTCGTGCTGAGCCGGCGCAGCTTCGTTATGTTTGGTTTTGGCAAGAATGCCAAGTTTCCATAGTTCGGTATCAAGCTCTTTCATAAACTCTGAAATTTTCGGCTTGATTACTCCGAAATAATGGTCATCAAGTTCCTGACCTTTCGGCGGTCTTGCACCAAAAAGTGTTCTGCCGGTGTATATCAGGTCTTTGCGGCGCTCATAGAGAGCTTTGTCTATAAGAAAATATTCCTGTTCGGGTCCAACAGTTGTTAATACATTGCGAACTGTAGTATTGCCGAAAAGTCTTAAAATACGAAGAGCCTGCATATTGATAGCTTCCATCGAACGCAACAACGGAGTTTTTTTATCGAGAGCTTCTCCGCCGTAAGAGCAAAACGCTGTTGGAATACAAAGTGTACCGTCTTTAACAAATGCAAATGATGTGGGGTCCCAGGCTGTGTATCCCCTTGCCTCACACGTCTCACGTAAACCGCCGGACGGGAAAGAAGAAGCGTCGGGTTCACCTTTTATAAGTTCTTTTCCCGAAAACTCCATTATTATTCTGCCGTCATCAGCCGGTGAAATGAAGCTGTCATGTTTTTCTGCGGTGATTCCGGTCATAGGCTGAAACCAGTGTGTGTAGTGAGTTGCACCTTTTTCCAGCGCCCAATCTTTCATTGCGCTTGCAACAACATTAGCAGTTTCTAAAGAAAGCGGCTTTCCTTCATTTATAGTTTCTTTAAGGGTTTTATATGTAGCTTTCGGAAGTTTGGAACGCATAACACTGTCGTTGAAAACTTCACTTCCGAAAATTTCGGTTACACTTACCATTAGAATTCCTCCTTATAAATTCAAAAAGGTACTGCGATTACCATCACAGCACCTACATATATTGATATTATATACCTGTGCTGTATAATTTGTCAATATAAAACTATAGTTTTATAAAAAATCACATAAGCGGGGCAAATGCTCTTAAAATTCTTCCCACAATACGCATAAAAACCGGTGTGGATTTATAGTCTTTAACTGTAAATTCCTGCGATTTTTCCAATGTTTGAATAAAGTCTGCATTTATATCATCTATAACACTGCATTGATAGAAATAGACAGCGCACTCATAATGCAAAAACAAGCTTCTGTAGTCAAAGTTACTCGTTCCTACAACAGCACGCAAATCGTCACTCACAACAGTCTTTGCATGAACAAATCCGGGGGTATATTCGTAAATTTTAACTCCCGCCAAAATCAGTTCTGGATAGTAGGTTCTTGCAAGTGCAAACGCATACCATTTATCGGGAATATGAGGCATCAGAATTTTAACATCCACATTTCTTTTTGCGGCAAATTTCAGAGCTTCTTTGAGTTCGTCGTCCAAAATCAAATAAGGCGTGATAATGTGCACATATTGTTGAGCGCGGTCAATAACAGACATATAAACCGACTTTGCAATTCTTTCATTACCAGAAGGACCATCGGCAAACGGACATACATAACCGTCATCTTTGTATACCGAAGGGGTGGTTGGGATATGAATGTACTTTTCGTATTCATCCGCATCAGTACCTTGAGTATTCCACATTCTCAAAAACATAAGAGTAAAAGATTTAACAGCTTCTCCCTTTAGCATAATGGAATTGTCTTTCCAGTGACCATATAATTCCCGACGGTTTATATATTCATCCGAAATATTAATACCGCCGCTGAAAGCTGTTTTCCCATCTATAATAAGCATTTTCCTGTGGTCACGATTGTTTTGATATGTTGATAAAAATGGTTTTACCGGAGCAAATATTCTGCACTTTATTCCTGAATTATTAATTTGCTCAAAAAACTCCTCATTCGTGGTAGCAAGAGAACCCATACCGTCATACATGACTCTCACATCCACTCCCTGTTTTACTTTTTCTTTTAATATTTCGTAAATCAGATTCCACATATGACCGTTTATATTTATTATAAAATATTCCATAAATATAAAGTTCTCTGCTTTTTTCAGCTCTTCCGTCATAGCTTTGAAAGCATCCTCGCCGAGAGGGAAATACTCGGAATATGTGCTTTGGTAAACCGGTGCATCCCCTGTGCGGTATAAATAATTAAACAGCCCTGCATCGGAATCGTGAATCTTATTGAGCTCATGCAATTTATCTGTATCATATTCAACCAAAAATTTACTTTGCCGACATGTGTCATTTATTCTCTGTTTCAGCTTTGATGAGGGAATATCAGCTCTCACATACAAGTATAAACAAACTCCGAATATCGGAAGTACAGCCATTAAAATAAGCCACGATTGTTTTATTCCACCATCGATATTACGATTTATAAGAAAAAAAATCAATACAACTCCAATAACGGTGCTTCCGCCATACAGGTAAAAAGAATATTCTTTTAAAACGCTAAAGAACAATGCAAAAATTAATATTTGAATCGTAAGCAAAAGAAAAGCAACCATTTTTTTGCTTGTTAAAAATCTTGATGTTTTTTTCAAGACAGTCACCTCCCAAATTACTGATAAAACACAACAGCGCCGTTGCTGTTCAATGTTTATCAAGCATTAATGTACAAAATACAAAGCCATACATTTGATTTTATAAATTATTTTGATATTTTTTAAAAAATTTTCAGATTTACTATTTACAAATTCAAAATAATATAGTATAATACATTTTGTTGCACACAAACCAACACTATATGGAGCGGTATCGAAGTGGTCATAACGGACATGACTCGAAATCATGATGCCCCCTGAGGGACGTGGGTTCGAATCCCACCCGCTCCGCCATTTGTTCAAATCCTCAATTCCTATGAATTCGAGGATTTTTTTCATGCATTTTTATATTCATCAATTTTAATCATATTTTCCATAACAAAAAAGCTGATTATTTAATTACACTCTCCCGAATTACTCATTGAAACAAAAGCAGTTCAAGCTCACTCACAATCTCAGATTCAATTATAGCATTTTGTGTTTGCGGCAAAGAATACATCAGATTAACAAGAATAACTATCCATAAAGCTCCCATAACTCCATTGAACACAAGTCCGAGAACGCTGTTGAAAAAGCTGATTAACGGAAGCGATGAGAGCGAATCAAGAAAGCCAAGCAAAAACTTCAATGCAATTTTTGATATGAAATACACAAGTATCACAGATACAATTGATATTACCGATTTTGCACACTCATCAGCCGCAAATCCAATATAACTCGAAGCAAGCATTTCTCCGAATTTTAACCCCCATTCAGTTTCAGCCAAAAAACGAGAAACGCTATTGCTCAAAAAATAAGTTACAATAATACATATCAGAATAGAAATCAGAGAGTAGACTGAACGTACAAACCCCTTTTTCCATCCCGAGAAAAAACAAATCAGCATAAAAAGTATGATTGCAATATCACAAATCATTTTTTCACCACATTTCAAACAGTTGGATTAATGACACACGGAAACTATTTCCGACACTCCGTCGTGGATTATAAATCCGAAGTTATAGTTATCAAACAAAATTGCACGGTCGAAATTCACATTTATTTCTTTAACTTCCTTGACTCTGCACCGGTTGTTGAGAAGAACTGTTCCGCCTTCAACGGTCAAAAGTGCATGTGAGTTGTTAACACTTACTCTTCTTATGTTTTTTTCACTTATATGCGTGCCGTTGAGTTTGCCATTAAAATCATACACCTCAAGCAACGATTCACTTTGCGTCGATGTATAGCGGTCAAAAACAAGCGCAAGCATACCATCATCACTTATATCATAAGTTTTAAGATTTTTTTCGTTATAATCTATTTGCCATATTTTCTTTCCGTTTAAAGTATATGCAATAGTTTCATTTTCACCAACAGCAATAATTTTACCTCGCTCAGTTGAATAAAGTTCGAAAATTATTTCATCCTCCAAAACCACTTCAGAAACAGGTTCAGATTTCGTTAAATCAAAAAAGACCAGTTTTGCAGACACACTATTCTCACCAACTTCTACAACAGATGCAACCATGTTGGTTCCCGAAAACGAAACAACGCAATCCAATACATTATAATTGGTAAACCATTCATAAATGGAATCACCTTCAGGTGAGTAAACTTTAACACTTGCGTTGTGTCCGGCAATAGTGTTTGTTGCTACAGAATGAAAACCGTCCGGTGAAATATATGCAGAACATATATTTCCGTCGATACTGTGTTCTTTCACATCGCCCTTATTTGCCACAACATATTCACTGCTGTTTTTAAAATACACAATAGCGGTGTTGGAATTTGTTGAAACAACAGGCAAACCGGTATGAATTTCTTTTCTGTATTCAAGATTCATATCAGGACCAAACACACACATTGCCCCGCCACCGATATAGAGAACATTTTCACCAAACTTATCGTAATCGCAGTTCCGTGTTTCACCAAGAGTGTATCGATTGCCCACATATCTACGATGATATGAATTTGGTAAAACAGGTATTATATCCGTAAGGATAAATATAATCAAAAGTAAAACACAACCCCAGATACTAAGAGTTTTAACAAGCTTCTTTCTATCTGTATTATGTATTTTTAATAAAGCAACAGCAATCAAATATATAATATTGTTTTTTTCTTTTGTATCTGATTTATATTCATCAATATTTTTATGATTATCATTTACTTCTTCTGTTTGAAAATCGGTTTCGTTTGTGTTCGATTTTTCTTGTTCCGCCGAATCATCAACAATAAATTCATCATCTTCAAATTCATCATCGCTGAATTCATCTTCATAAACTTCTTTTTCTGATGTTGATTCGTCTTCAATGCCGGTTTCTTCCGACAACGGCAACGAATTATCAGCATCGGTTTGGCACGCATTATCAGAAAGTTCAACCGCATTTTCATCATTAGCAATTTCAGTGTCTGTTATTTCTTCAAGAGGTTTTTTTTCTTTATCTGACAATTCTGTCACTCCTTTTAATAGTATATCTCATATAGTGCCAACCCTTGCGGCGGTGCAGTGGGACCCGCAAAATTACGATCCTTTTTGCAAATAATATCTTTAACACTATCCGGTTTAATTCTGCCAAGACCAACTGCAACAAGAGTTCCGGTAATGATTCTGACCATGTTATACAGATATCCATCGGCATTTATCAATATTTTAACATATGGGAGATTTTGATTGATTTCAACAAAGTTCACCGTTCTGACGGTAGTTTCCATTTCCGCACCGGATGTCATAAACGAACGGAAATCATGAGTTCCCACTATATACTCTGCCGCTTGTTTCATCAATTTTATATCAAGTGGTTTTTTCAGCTGCCACTCGTAGCACCTTGTGAAAACACCTGCGTTACAATCCGTATTTACAGTATATTGATAAGTTTTTGAAACGGTTGAAAATCTTGGGTGAAAATCTTCATCAGCTTGTTCTGACGATATTATTCTTATATCATCAGGCAGTTTATTGTTTAAAACAAGCGCAATTTTATCTGCGGGAATAGGATTATTCACACTAAATCCTGCGCAATATTTTATAGCATGCACACCGGCATCGGTCCGGCTGCAACCATACACCTTAACTTCTTCCCCAAACAGCGCTGATGCGGTTTCCTGCAATACCCCCTGTATAGTAAGAACTTCAGGCTGAATCTGAAAACCGTGATAATTGGTACCGTCATACTGCAAAATCAATTTAATGTTTCTCATATGCTCATCCTTAACAATCAAAAAATATTCGATGCAACAATAAAAGCACTGAACATAATCATAATTATTGCCGCATTAAAATCAATTCCGGTATATTTCAGTTCTCTCAATCGTGTCCGATTATTACCGCCTCTGTAGCAACGGCATTCCATAGCCGTGGCAAGTTCATCAGCACGTCTGAAAGAATTTATAAAAAGCGGTATGAGTATCGGAACCATAGATTTCGCTCTTGATATTATATTTCCGCTTTCAAAATCTGCACACCTGGCTTTTTGAGCCATCATTATTTTTTCGGTTTCCTCAATAAGTGTTGGAATAAATCTGAGTGCAATAGTCATCATCATTGCAAGTTCATGAGCCGGAAGACCGATTTTTGAAAATGGATTAAGAAGTTTTTCGATGCCGTCTGTGAGTAAAATAGGCGATGTAGTATATGTCAGAAGCGAGCTTCCCATAACAAGAAAAACAAGTCTTAATGCCATATTAATTGCGTTATTTATTCCGAGCATAGATATCTTTATGAATTTGTACTGCCATATAATATTATCATCCGCTGTAAAAAATATATTGATAACGGCAGTAAACAGTATGATAAATATCAACGGTCTGATCGATTTCAAAACTGTCTTGAAATGAATCTTCGAAGCGCGGATAATACCAAAACAAAAAATTGCAACACCGGCATATCCTATAGCTGAGTCAGCAAAGAATACCAGAATAATATATAAAAGTGTTGAAAGTATTTTTGTTCTCGGATCCAGACGATGTATTGAAGAATCAAGCGGAAAATATTGACCCAGAGTTATATCATTCAGCATTTTTTTCTCCTTTAATATAATTGCAAACGGCTTTTACCATTGCCTCAACAGTGTATAAATCACCTTCGAGGAAAATCCCTTTCTCCTTAAGATGATTCGCAACTCTTGTGACTTGAGGTACGTTTAATCCGATTTTTTTCAGTTCATAAGAATTTTTGAAAACGTTGGCAACCGTATCAAATGCAATCAGGTTAGCATCTGAGAGTATTAATATCCTCTGAACGTTGTTAGCTATATCCTCCATGCTGTGAGAAACAAGAATAACGGTTATATTGTGCTTTTCGTGAAGATTACTTATACATCTCAGAATATCATTTCTCCCTGCCGGATCAAGTCCGGCCGTTGGCTCATCAAGTATAAGTATTTTAGGTTTCATAGCAAGAACACCGGCAATTGCAACACGGCGTTTTTGCCCTCCGGAAAGTTCAAACGGAGATTTATCAAGAATATCTTCATCCAAACCCACACTTTTTATAACTTCTGAAATAACATCATCAATTTCATCCTGTTTCATACCAAGGTTCAGAGGTCCGTAAGCTATATCACGTCTGACAGTTTCTTCGAAAAGCTGATATTCAGGATATTGAAAAACAATCCCCACAGTGCTTCTTAATTTTATTGTGTCAATTTTAGATTCGGTAATAATCTGATCATTTATAATGATTCTGCCACTTTCGGGGCGAAGTAATCCATTCATAAGCTGAATTAAAGTTGATTTTCCGGAGCCGGTATGTCCTATCAAACCAACAAATTCACCGTCTTCTATCGTGAATGATATATTATCTAAAGCTTTTTTCTCAAAAGGAGTTCCTTTACCGTAAGTATAGTTAACATTTTCATAGGTTATCGACATAATTTGAATATCTCCTCAGTGCATTCATCAACAGTAAGAACATCGTCTCTGATATTAAATCCGGCTTTTCTGAGTTCGTATGCAAGCATGGTAACCTGCGGAACATCAAGCCCAACAGATTTAAGCAAGTCAACATTGCTGAATACTTTTCTTGGTACATCATCCATCAGAATTTTTCCGGAATCAACCACAACAACTCTTTTCGCCTTAACCGCTTCATCCATATTGTGAGTTATCAGAATAATAGTCATATTATAATCTGAATTCAATTTTTCTATTGTCTCCATTACTTCACGCCTGCCAATAGGATCAAGCATTGCAGTTGGTTCATCCATAACAATAACATCAGGTTGCATAGCAATAACACCGGCAATTGCCACTCTTTGTTTTTGTCCGCCTGAAAGTTTATTTGGGGAATGATGCCTGTATTCAGACATTCCAACTGTTTCAAGTGCCGCATCCACCCTCTTTCTGATTTCTTCAGGAGGAACACCTAAATTTTCAGGCGCAAATGCAACGTCTTCTTCGATTATGGAAGCCACAATCTGGTTATCCGGATTTTGAAAAACCATTCCGACTCTGCGACGTATATCCCATAGTTTTGTTTCATCACTCGTCAGCATAGAATCAACCTCTACGCACCCTTCCGTTGGAAGTAATATTGCATTTAAATGCTTTGCAAGTGTTGATTTACCCGAACCGTTATGCCCTAAAACAGCAACGAATTCACCTTTTTGAACTGTAAGATTTATATTTTTTAGCACATCAAATTTATCGTTCGATTCATTGCTGTAATTATATGTTAAATTTATTGCTTTTATCAAGCCAAACGCCCCCAGAATTTATTCACTGAACCATCGTGTGGTGTATCCGCACGGTAATGGAAGAGAATTAGAAGTCATTTTTAAGCCGAGTTCATCAGAAATGATATTTCCGCCAAATCTGTTTTTCACAAGGTAATGCAAAACATTGGATACAACTGTATGCGAAATACCTGTTGTGTATGAATTCACAATGAAAAACAGCGGATTATCACTTAAAAGCTCACAACATTTTTTCACAAGCGGAAACAATTCATCTTCAAATCTCCAAAGTTCCCCTTTGGGTCCCCTTCCGTATGTTGGCGGATCCATTATTATTGCATCATATTTATTTCCTCTGCGGATTTCACGTTCGGCAAACTTGACGCAATCGTCAACGATATAACGGATAGGCGCATCCTTAAGGCCTGAAGATGCTGCATTTTCTTTTGCCCAGTTTACCATTCCTTTTGCTGCATCAACATGAACCACTTTTGCGCCCGCCCGGGCACACGCTACGGTTGCACCGCCTGTATATGCAAATAAATTAAGAACATTTACAGATCGTGATGCACCTGCTATCTTATCCATCATAAAATCCCAGTTTACGGCTTGCTCCGGGAAAATACCCGTGTGTTTAAAGCCCATAGGCTTAACGTTAAAAACAAGAGTTTTATATTTTATCTGCCATGCATCAGGAAGCTTCTTGCTGTATTCCCACGCTCCGCCTCCGGATTTACTCCGATGATAGTGAGCATGGAAGTTATTCCACATTTCTTTCTCGGTTCTATGCGACCAAATAGCCTGAGGGTCAGGACGCACAAGTATATATTCTCCCCAACGTTCAAGTTTCTCTCCGTCTGATGCATCTATAAGATTATAGTCTTTCCATTCATCTGCCAATAACATTTCAAGTGTCTCCAATCAATTATTTTTTAATGCTCTCACATCCGAACCAACAAATCTGAGCGCTTTAAATTCGTTTCTCAGCCTCGACATAACTCTTTCCTGATATATATCTTCAAGTTTTGCAATTTGCAGATTAGTGCTGATTACAGTGCTTTTGCCTTCAAGCAAACGGGAGTTTAGCAAATCAAAAAACACCGATTGCGTGTATGAAGTAATAAATTCTGTTCCGAAATCATCGATTATCAGCAAGTCACAATCATAAACAGCATTATACACAGCACTGTATTCTTCTCTGTTGGCTTTTCCGAATTTGTAATCTTCCAAAAATTGAAAAAGTTTATACGATGATTTATACATTACAAAATAACCTCTTTGGCTGACCTTGTTTGCAATACATCCGGACATAAATGTTTTTCCGAGGCCGGATGGTCCAAACAAAAGCAGATTACCCGATTTGCCCGGTTCAAATTCGGCGCAGTATTTAAGACAGTTTGCAAGTGTTACTTTCATCACATCATAAGGAGAGCGACCTAAATCCGGATCAATTTCTTTTTCGTAGTAATTCAAATTAAAGTTTTCAAACTTTGCTTCCTTAATATATTCAAAATCAGATACATTTCTGTCGCCCGGCATTTTCAGGAAGCTTTGAAGTTTCTGAATATAGCACACACACCTTCCACCTTCTGTATAACCTGTGTCACAACACTTAGGGCAATTATACCCGGGGACAAATTCTTCAATTCCGTTTTCTGCCATAAGAGTACGTCGCTCTTTTCTCAGCGCCTCTGCCTGCTCTTTCATCTGAGCTGTTGCATGTTCTGGTGAAATGTTTTCCTTAAGAACACGTTCGGCACTTCTGATGGCAAGCAATGAAATTTCACGGTCAATTTCCTCCACTCTCGGAAGTTGCATATATAACAATGATTTTTCGTGTTCTTTTTTTGAATTGTTCAATTCACGCAATCGCAAATATTCATTTTCAATTTTTGCCTGAATTTCATTTTTTATCTCCATTATTATCATCTCCTCCGTCAAATTCTGCCATCATTTTGTCTATCATCTTTTTCTCGTCATCGCTGATTCCATAAGACGACGGATAATTACGGAATTTGCTTTTTTTGACATTTGATTTTTCTTCATCCGATATTTTGTGTGGATTCGATTCGTCATAAAGTATTGCGTTAATATACGAAAATGATATTTTCCCGGTATTTATAACGGTTTTTTCAAAAGCCTGCATTATCATCTCGTCAGACGCACCGAGATTAAAAACCCAATCAAAAATATAGTTGGATTCTATATCGGTAAAATCTCTACCCGATATTTTAAATTTGCGTTTGAATTTTTTTAAAGTTGCCTGTTTTTCGCTTACTTCATTAATAAATTTTTCAGCCTCTATAACATCGGTTATTCCTCTGTCTGCCCACGCATATGCCACAGATTCTATATATCTCATAGATGTTTTTCCAATTGAAATGCAGTGTTCAAACATTGTTAGAATAACTCTTTCAGGCAATTTAAGATAGTCTATGAAACTATATATAATCTTATAATCATTCACTGTAAGACTTTTGTTGAGCATTTGTTGTATTAAAGAAAAAAAGTGCTTCAGTTCTTTATCTGATGAAATCGTTTCCAAAACATCTGATGATTTATATGACGAAGATGCAGATGTTTTCGGGAATTTTTTTTCTTTTACTTTTGGTTCATCATTTCCGGTATCCTGTTCGGATTTATTTTCATTCAAAACCGTTTTTTTATCCGAACTGTTTTCTGATGGGGTTACATCAATAAAAACACATTTATCTTCTTTTCTTGCCGAAAGAACTCCGCATTTTTGCCAGTATTTTATACCGGCTATAACATCTGATTGCAAAAGCCCTGTATCTTCTGCAATTTTTTCAAGAATCAACTGCCCCGGATTATTTGAATGACGGAGAATATATATGTATAGTTTAACAAAAGACGGATTGGCATCTTTAATATATTTATCAACAAAACTATTGGAAACCAAAAACATTTCCGGTGAATAATCTATTTTAACGCAATTCATCATACATCCTCCATAATATTATAATTTTATATATAATTATATCACACAATACTGCATTTTGTAAAGCATAAA
Organism: Clostridia bacterium; assembly: GCA_045536915.1. Taxonomy (GTDB): domain Bacteria; phylum Bacillota; class Clostridia; order UMGS1810; family UMGS1810; genus RGIG1828. Next base: position 16,478 of record JAZSOL010000041.1, on the reverse strand, counting down.
AAGAAATTTAATTCAAAAAAATAAAAACTGACACCTATTGCGATGCCAGTTTTTATTTTCATTTAAATCAGCCGATTATAACAACAGTTCCGGCCTCAAACACTCCCGATTCCATTGAACCGGTAACGGTTACTTTAGATCCGATATTAACATCTGAAAGTTTTTTATTTTTTTGAGTTTTGTAATCAACAATTGACGCATTTGATTTAATAAACACGGATTCATTTCTGGTTATGCCGACTTTTGGATCAACAAATTCAAGCTGTATGAGTCCGTATGATGTATTAACAAGTTTTACAACACCTTCCCATGTAACAACTTCTCCGCTGGTTGCAGAAGTTTTCAAAGAAACAACTGTATCGCTTTCAAGCTTGAGTGTCACGGCATTTCCAACTCTGAGATCATAAAATGTTCCTACTGCACCATTAAGATCTATTTCAGCATCGCTTGTGATTTGATATGTTTCATCTTCATCACCATGCGACACAGTGATTCTTGGCGTTGAAGATATAATTACTTCTTTGATTATTCCGGTTCGTGTTGTTGTTTTGCTTGTTGCAGACACAGATACAATTCTGTCGTAATTAAGAACAACGTTTACGCTGTCTCCGGTAAGAAGATCGCGGGCTGAAGATGAATTACCGTTTTTCTTAACTGTAACTTTAGAAGAAACAAGATATTCATTTACATCACCTTCGTTATCTTCAATAACAAGCTTGTAGAGCGGGTCAAGAATAATTTCGTTTATTCTTCCGCTTATTTTTGTTTCTTTCGGCTGAGCTTCAACAAAAGTTACAACCCCTTTGTCGAGAGTAAGCTTTACATAATATCCGGATTTAAGACTTGATAATGAACATGTTGCATCATTATATGTTATAACACATTTATCACTTACAGTATATGTATCTTTATTTTTGGTAGAAATATCTGTGTCAGTTTCAGAAAGAGGATAAATGCTTATTGTTGCAGCTTTTTTTGATGTTGAGTTTGCCATACCGGCATATGAACCGTAAACAACCTCATCAACCTGTGCATCAGTAAAATCAATAGCATATAAATTATCATCTTTATATGTTGCAACGCATTCATAACCAACTTCTATATCGTTTATTGTGATTGCTTCGCCGTTGTATCTGTAGATAATTCCGCTATTGAGACTATGGGCAACTATATCACCGGAATCGGTTTTCATTTTAAATGTTCTTGTGACCGGATCGATAGTTGACACTATACCGGATTTAAACTGATACCCTGTTTTTTGCTGAAGCTTATAAAGCACAACAGCCGCCTGAGCTCTTGTTACTGTACCGTTCGGGTCAAAAACATTCCCGTCGAGCCCTTGCATAAGTCCCTGTTCACTCACGTATGCAACATGTTTTTTTGCACTTGCGGGTATGTCGGATACATCCTGATATGTCAAAGATGCAACAGTGTTGGAATCAAGCTTGGACTCAGCATCGAGCGCTTTGGTAAGAAGCACTGCAACCTCATATCTTTTAAGACCTTCCGAGCGATTGTTTTCACCTATATAGTCCTCGAGTTCATCAACATCGAGCACACCCTTTATCAGAAGATATACTATTTCGTCACTTCCGAAATTAAGATCATATGAATTTATTGTTTCGCCGTAAATCATATATGCTGCATCTATGAGCGATTCATTTTCGGCATCTTCAAACCCAAGTATTCTGGAAATCAAAACGAGAGATTCAAGTTTTGTTACGGTTTTGGCAGGGCCGAACGTTCCATCTTCATAACCCTTTATTATATTGTTTTTTGCCATTGATTCCACTGCTTCGTATGCCCATGAATAGCTTTCTTCAGTTACATCGGGAAATGTTGATGCAAAAGATGTAATACCCACAGTAAGCGACAATGCTGCCGATGTACATACAGCGAGTGCTTTTTTAAATATTTTTTTCATTTTCTGAAACCTCCTAAAAATTATTTTTCATCTATACAAAGATAAGGAACTGCATTTAGCGACATATCAGCAAAATTTCCTGATAACATCTCATAATATGCACTGCACCCTATCATTGCAGCGTTATCTGTACACAATACCGGTGATGGATAGTATACTTTAAATCCGTTTGCTCTCTTTTTAAGTTCATCTCTCAAACGGGTGTTACATGCTACTCCTCCTGCAAGAGCAACGGTTTTGCAGTTTTTAGCATCAGCAGCAGATAAAAGATTATCCACCATCACTTCACACACGCTTTTCTGAAATCCGGCTGCAACATCTGCCGGATTGATTTTTTCGCCTTTTTGCTCAACATTGTGACAATAATTAATGACACCTGTTTTGATTCCGCTAAAACTGAAATCATATGAATCATTACCAAAGCTGACCTTTTTAAAGGATACTGCATTTTCATTTCCGCATTTGGCAAGTGCATCAATTTTCGGGCCGCCCGGATAACCAAGTCCCAAAACCCTTGCCACCTTATCAAACGCTTCACCTGCCGCATCATCTCTTGTCTGACCCATAATTTCAAATTCGGTATAGTCTCTGACATATACGATATGACTGTGCCCGCCTGATGCAACAAGGCAAACAAACGGAGGCTCTAATTCGGGATGTTCAATAAAATTTGCGCAAATATGACCGCGGATGTGATGAACTCCGATAAGCGGCTTATTCAATGCGTAGCTGATAGCTTTAGCTGCAGAAACACCTACAAGCAATGCCCCAACCAAACCGGGAGCATATGTTACAGCAACATAATCAATATCATCAAAACTTACCCCTGCCGTGTTTAAAGCTTCTTCAATAACAGGATTAACAGCTTCAAGATGATTTCGTGAAGCAACTTCCGGCACAACACCACCAAATTTTTTGTGAATTTCTATCTGAGAGGCTATTATATTCGACAGAACCTCTCTCCCATCCCTCACAACAGCCGCAGCTGTTTCATCACAAGATGATTCTATAGCGAGTATTAAAGACAAACAACCACCACCTTCAGATGTATTTTGTCATTAATATGGCATCTTCTTTGTTGTCAGAATAATAATTTTTTCTTTTTCCAACAGTTTCAAAGCCATATTTAACATATAAATTAAAAGCTTTATCGTTAGATTCTCTTAATTCAAGCATAATAACCGATAACCCAACACTTTTTGAATAATCAATAAGAGACTTAAGTATATTTGATGCTATTTTGCGGTTGCGATATTGGGGATGTACAGCTATATTAGTAATATTACCTTCATCGAGCACCTTGTTGATTCCGCCATATCCAACAACTCTTTTCCCGTGCAAAGCAAGAACATAGTATGCATTTTCGCTTAAAAGCTCATTTGCAAAAAGATTTCTGCTCCACGGCACGCAAAAGCATTCCTGATCCAGAAGAGTAAGAGAATCAAGATATTCAGCTTTTAAATTATCATACCTGATTTCCATTTCTATCAACTATCTTTTTAAATATATTTTTCACTGCTTCATTCAATTGCCTTGCGCAACACCGGTATTGTTCAAGGTTACCGCCGTATGGATCATCCACATCTCCGCTTTCAGAAAACTCAGATATGCAAAAAACCTTATCACTGCATCCTGCAACAACTTCAGTAATATGAAGCTTATGCGCAATCGTCATACAGAAAACATAATCCGCCTCTTTAATATCACTCACTGAAAGCTGTTTTGGAATATGCGAACCAATATCTGCCCCCAACTCCATCGCTGAGATTACCGAATATTCACTAACCGACGAATACGGTTGAACCGCAAGCCCCCGGGATATAACATATCCGGAAATATTATTTTCTGCAAATATTTTTTTCATAAACCCCTCTGCCATGGGGCTTCTGCAGGTGTTACCGGTGCAAACAAAAACAATATTCATAATATCTAAACCTCAATAACCTTATGTCCGGCTGATTTATATAAGCGGTTTCTAACTGCAACACCCATACCGTCTTCAACACAAAACTCAGCATATATTATTTTAACACCGGATTTATCAAATTGCCTCAGATAGCCAAAGAGATTATGAGCATATTCCTCCATATTATCACCTGCATCAAGTACAAGCAACGCATCGGCATATTCACCGCCGCGATATGTGAGAACTCCGGCATCAGGACAATTCACAAGAGCGTCAGATATATATTTTCTGACATCATCTTTTTTTCCCTGAACAACAACAACCTCGGCTTTCGGAGAATAATGAGTATATTTCAACCCCGGACAACGCGGCGTAGATTTTGTATCTATAAGACCCAAATCAAGCCTTGCATCAGCTATAACCTCCCGAATCATTTCAAGAGTTATTCCACCCGGTCTTAATATAACCGTTTCATCACCCGAAACATCAACAACTGTGGATTCAAGCCCTATTTCACAACCGTCACCATCGATTATAAAATCAACTCTTCCGTTTAAATCGTCAACAACATCACAACATGACGTTGGACTTGGACTGCCCGACAAATTCGCACTCGGAGCCGCAACACAAACGCCACTTTCTGATATAAGCCTTTGAGCAATCGGATTTGAAGGGAATCTCACGGCTACGGTATCTAATCCGGCTGTAACCACATCCGGCACACCCTGACGTTTTTTGAAAATCAGAGTCAACGGCCCCGGCCAGAACTTTTCCATGAGAAGCTTTGCATTTTCTTCAACACAAAGCGCAAGCTTTTCAAGAGACATAATATCTGATATATGTACAATAAGCGGATTATCAGCGGGGCGCCCTTTAGCTTTAAAAATTTTTGCTGTTGCATCAGGATTAAAGGCATCGGCTCCGAGTCCGTAGACTGTTTCTGTTGGAAAGACCACTGTTCCGCCGCACTTAAGGCAATGTGCAGCTTCGGATACTTCATCGGATTTTATTATACGTGTATTCATCAAAAAACTTCCTGTCAAATTTCATTCATTTTCAATTTTTCACTTTGATCTGATGTTATCAATGCATCTATTATCTCATCAAGATCCCCGTCCATAACCGAGTCAAGTCTGTGAAGTGTCAACCCTATTCTATGATCAGTGACTCTTCCCTGCGGATAGTTATATGTTCTGATTCTTTCACTTCTGTCGCCGGAACCAACCTGACTTTTACGTTCCTGAGATATAGCATCATTTTGCTGTTGAATCATCATATCATAAACTCTGGAACGAAGTATTTTCATTGCCTTATCCTTGTTTTTGTGTTGAGATTTTTCATCCTGACACGACACAACAACACCTGTTGGCAAGTGCGTAATGCGAACTGCCGAATCGGTAGTGTTTACGCACTGACCGCCGGGTCCACCCGCTCTGAAAACATCTATTCGCAGATCGTTTGGATTGATATCCACCTCAACCTCTTCAACTTCCGGCAAAACCGCAACAGTTGCGGCAGAGGTGTGAATTCTTCCGCCTGATTCGGTTGACGGAATACGTTGTACACGGTGAACACCGCTTTCAAATTTAAGACGGCTGTATGCACTTTCGCCATTGATGGCAAACGTTACTTCTTTGTAACCGCCAATGTCGGTTTCGTTAGCTGAAAGCAACTCAACTTTCCAGCGACGTGTCTCTGCATACATTGAATACATTCTGAGTAAATCAGCTGCAAAAAGCGCCGCTTCATCACCGCCTGTGCCGCCGCGTATCTCAACAATAACATTTTTATCATCGTTAGGATCCTTAGGTAAAAGCAGAATTTTAATTTCATCGCACACAACCTCTATCTGCTTTTTGCTTTCAGACATTTCTTCTTCTATCATAGCTTTATCATCTTTTGACAAACCGGAATCAGCAAGCATTTCTCTGGCTTCTTCGATATTATCATTCAAAGCTTTATACTCACGGTATTTTTCAACAATCGGAGTTATATCGGAGTGTTCCTTACAAAGTTTTCGCCAAAGTTCCTGATCAGCAATGATTTCAGGATTGCTTATTTTAGATTCAAGTTCTGCAAATCTTCCCTCTATAAAAGACAATTTGTCAAACATACAACACCTCAAAATATAGTTTTATTATTGATTATAGCACAAGATATTGATTTTTGAAAGGTTTTATTAAAAAATTAATATTACTGTAATATTAATTCAATTGAATATATCATTGCCATCTAACGAACTGAATAAATTTTCTATTCTCTTTCTGATATGTGCCATTTCGTCAGATTTAAGTCCGGGGTCATCAGAAAGCACCTGGAATGCCACATTCTGAGCTTCTTTAAGAATCTCAATATCCGAAAAAAGATTTGCAACCTTAAGTTCAGGCAGTCCGTGTTGACGGGTTCCGAAAAACTGACCGCATCCTCTCAGTTCAAGGTCTTTTTGCGAAATTACAAAACCATCATTGGACGAAGTCATTATCTCCATTCTTTTAATTCCGGTTTCTCCGGATGTATCCGATATCAGTATGCAATATGATTTTTCTTTTCCTCTCCCCACTCTTCCGCGAAGCTGGTGGAGTTGCGATAAACCAAAGCGTTCAGCGTTTTCAATAACCATCAGCGTAGCATTAGGCACGTCAACCCCAACCTCAATAACCGTTGTGGAAACAAGAACATCAACGTTGCCGTTTTTAAATTCATTCATTACGTTTTCTTTTTCTGACGGTTTCATTTTCCCATGCAATCCCAGAACTCTGAGCCCGTTCAGTTCACCGCGCGAAAGTTCTCCGAGTTTTTCATCAACGGAAACTGCTTCAATTGATTCGGATTCTTCAACAAGCGGACACACAACATAGCTTTGAAAGCCAAGTTCAGCCTGCTTTCTCACAAATCCATATACTCTGCTGAGTTTATCTGTGCCAACATGAATGGTTTCAACAGGTTGTCTTCCGGAAGGAAGCGTTTTAATAACAGAAACATCAAGATCTCCATAGAGAATAAGAGAAAGAGTTCTTGGAATCGGTGTTGCACTCATAACAAGGATGTGTGGGTTTTCACCTTTAGCCGAGAGTGCCGCTCTTTGATTCACACCGAACCTGTGCTGTTCATCGGTAATGCACAGCGCAAGATTTTTAAATCGCACACCATCTTCAATAACAGCATGTGTTCCCACAATTATATCATAGTCCCCGTTGAGTATCTTTGCATATAATTCTTTTTTGTTTTTTACGGATGAAGTTACAGCACACACTCTTACCTCTTCCGGCAAAAGTTCTTTCAGTGTGTTGAAATGCTGAAAAGCAAGAATTTCCGTTGGTGCCATAAAAACGGTCTGATAACCGTTTTTTGCTGTTGCATATGCAGTTGCGGCTGCAACAGCAGTTTTTCCGGAACCAACATCTCCCTGAACAAGTCTGTTCATTGGTTTTCCGCTTTTTAGATCAGCACAGATTTCATTTATTGTTGATTTCTGGTCAATTGTTAGTTTGAAAGGTAATGAATCTGCATACTCACGTATGTATTTTACTGAATCGATTATATGTGATGTTTTATCATTACGTCTGTCTTTGAGCATAAAAAGTGCAAGCTGCATAACAAACAATTCTTCAAAAGCAAATCTGGAACGGGCTTTTGCTATTTTGTTGAAGTCGTCCGGAAAGTGAAGTTGAAACAATGCATTGTAAACATCGGGATATTTAAACTTTCGGATTATTTCATCAGGTAACGGTTCTTCTATTTCGTTAAGGTTTGAAAATGCCATTCTGACGGTTTCTGCAATTGTTTTTGACGACAATCCGGATGTAGCGTGATACACAGGCACAATCACTCCTGTGTATTTTTGTTCCTGGAGTTTTTCCATATAATGCATTTCAAATTCTTTTTTTCCAGCAGAAGAAATAAGCTTTCCGTAAACAACCAAAGTATCCGAAGGTTTAAGCGCAGGCTTACAAAAAGGTGCAGAAAACCATTTAACCGTAATGTATCCACTGTTATCCGATGCATTTAATAAAAACAAAGACAATTTTTGTTTCAGCCTTCGTTCTGCAACCTGGCGAACCGGTCTGACCATTATGCAACACATTTCACCCAATTTGCAATCAGCTATATCACATATTTTTCTTCTGTCCTCATAATTGCGTGGAAATGTATATAGCAAATCTCTTATACTTTCAACTCCTATTTTTCTGAAAAGCTCTGCTTTTTTGTTTCCAATACCCTTAAGCACTGTGACCGATGAATTTAAATACTCTTCATTTGTCATAATATCACCATCCTTGCAAAAAGCAAATGAGGCAACCTTATCAAAAAGCCGCCTCAATCAAATTATTCAACAGAAATCATATAATAATATACAGGTTGTCCGCCAAAGTGAACAAACACATCACACTCGTCATACTCATCTGCAAGCCTGGTCTGAAGCACCTCTGCATCTTCTTTGCTGACATCATTTCCATAAAACAGCGTTATAACACCGCTCTCATCATCAACCATGTCTTTGACACAACCAATTACCGCTGAATCAATATCAGCTTCTGAAAGTTTGATTTTTCCATCAACAATACCGAGATACTCACCTTCTTTGATTTCAATATCATCAACCGAAGTATCTCTCACGGCAACTGTAACCTGCGCACTCTTAACATTGGAAATCGCATCATTAAATGCATTCTCGTTTTCCTCCGGAGTTGCATCCTCATCAAACTCAAGCATACAAGTCATAGTCTGAGTAACACTTGTTGTGGGAATAACCATAACATTTTTATCGGAAAGCTTCTTTGCCTGCTGTGCAGCCATAATAATGTTTTTGTTGTTTGGAAAAACGTAAATATTTTCAGCGTTAATTGAATCAATAACACCGAATATATCATCAGTGCTCGGATTCATTGTTTGCCCGCCTTCTATAACTTCGGTTATGCCCACTTCTTTAAGAGTGCTTACAATCCCTTCGCCAACCGCAACAGCCACACAGGCATATTTCATAAGCGGTTCGTCCGAAGTCTGTGTGGATTTCCCGGAATTAATCAGTTCGCTGTGTTGTTTGCGCATATTTTCAATTTTGACGCTGGCTAAAGCTCCGATTTTCAGAGCCTCAGACAAAACAATATCAGGATTATTGGTGTGAATATGAACTTTAACGATGTCATCATCATCAACAAATACCATACTGTCGCCAATGGATTCTATCGCAGCTTTAAATTTAAATGCAGAGCTGTTTTTCTTGCTTTTCTCTACTATACATTCTGTGCAATAAGCAAATTTTATGTTTTCCTCAACATGCACTGCCGACGAACTTACCGTTTCTTCTTCAGCAATTTCAAGTTCTATTATTTTGTGATGAGCCACATAATAATACATACCCTCGATTATATACATAAGCCCCTGACCGCCGGAATCTACCACGCCTGCCTGTTTGAGTTTCGGAAGCATATCCGGTGTTTTTGAAAGAGCCTTATTTCCGGCATCGGTAACAAGTGCAAAAAAAGCCTCAAAATCTTCAAATTCATGCGCATATTCAGATGCGCACTCACCCATTTCTCTTGCAACGGTTAAAATTGTACCTTCCGTCGGCTTCATTACAGCTCTGTAGGCATAATCCGAAGCTTTTTTAAACGCTTTAGCCAGCAGATCGACATCGCAAACTTCAGCTCCATCAAAAGCTTTTTTCATACCTCGCATAAGCTGCGATAAAATAACCCCCGAATTTCCTCTCGCACCGCGAAGTGTATCGTTGGCAACATTTTTTATAACTTCATAAACTGTTGCATCCGATCCGAGCATTCTGAGAGCGGGAACACAAGATTTTATAGTCATAGACATATTCGTACCTGTATCGCCGTCAGGAACGGGGAATACATTCATATCATCAACCTTCTGACGGTTATTGATAAGATTATTCGCACCCGACACGAACATTTCTATCAGTACACTGCCGTTTATTTCTCTGATCAATTGATTCACTCCTGTCCCTGTACTCTGAAACCTTCAACACACACATTAACGTTTTCAACTTCCAGTCCGGTCATATGACCTATCTGATATTTAACGCTTTTTATTATACTTTTACCTATAACGTTAATATTAACACCATACTCAATAATAATATGAATATCTACAGATATTTTATTATCATCGGTAACACTCACTTTAATTCCCTTTGTAAAATTTTCTTTCTTCAAAAGGCTTGCAACACTATCGGTTTTGGAACGATATGCCATTCCAACAACTCCATATGACATACTTGCAACATATCCCGAAATTGCCGCAATAGCCTCGGAATCAATTATAACCTTACCCTTAGCAAGATCAAACTGAGCATTAGCCATTTTAATCACCCTTTCTTATATTATAACAAAACAGTATTAACATCATTTTTATTATTGCCGTAACTTCCCTCTCTTCCGAGACAAGTCACATAGACACACTGATGTGTCTTTGATAATTCATAGACCCCATCAAGCATTATACTGCATCGCTTATCATCAACTGCGCTAAACGGATCATCCATAAAAACAGGCACAGGTTCATTGTGTGCTGACAAAACTTCAATCACCGACATCCTGATTGCGAAATTCAGAATATCGCGTGTTCCCGAACTGAGATACGCTGAGTTTCTGAAGACTTCATCAACCAGAACAGATGACGAAAAATTTTTGTCGGATATTATTGCCGTGTATTTGTTACCAACCGTTTTTGAAAATAACTTGTGTGCATTTTCAAAAACTGAAGGCGCAACATTGTTTTTCATTTCTTCAAACGCACAATCAAGAATATCAAGTGCATATTCATATGTTTTAATTTGTTCTGAAAGACAATTCCGTTTATTGGTTAAAAAACTATGCTGTTCAAGTGCTGATGCAACTTGAATCCCAAGCACATCGAGCCGCTCTGAGATATCGAGAGCTCTTTCGTATCGGATTTTCAATTGCTTCAAATGAGCATCTGTTTCTGCTATTATATCATTTATTTCTTCATTTGTAAAGCTATTTGTTTCAACAAAATTTTCAGCCTGTAGTTCTTCAAAATTTTCAATTTTGTTAATTCTCGATATTTGCGCCTCTGCAATCGCTATGGATTTTTTGCATAATTCCAATCGTTGTGCATCATCTGCGGTTTTGATTCCGGCACTGCAAATGTTAATGTAGCGTTCGATATACTCATTATATGATTTCACATCAAACTTATCAAAAACCATTTTTTGTTCTGAATATTTTTTTCTGTATTCTTTTTTGTGAAGCCAAAGCTTTACACCTGTAAAAAACAGCGCAATCACACATCCCGATATTATTATATAAAGAAGATTTTGGAATGAGTAAAACAAGCCATACACCGCACTCAGGCATAATATAATCGATAAAACAACCAATATCAAGCGCAAATTCTGTGACATAAAATGATATGAAGAAAGGTCTGTATTCATAATACGTTTTTCAGATTCTGTTGCAAATTCCGCAAAATCATTTCCGATTGTTTTTCCATTGCTTATACTGTCGATAGTCCTTTGTTCACGTGTTATACTCTTCTCCAAATACGAAACGGCTTTTGATTTACACTGTGAAAGCAAATCGTTTTTCTTTTTTTGACACGCAGAAATTCCGGCGGCAAGTTCATCAACGGATTCATATTGTTTTCTCAGAGTGTTTTGTTCGGTTTCGAGATTACTTATTTCCGTTTCGATTTGCTTGATTTTTTTGTTTAGCATATTTATTTGCGAGGACTCTCTCTTTGGAGATGAAAGAGAAAGATGAAACTCACTGATGCTTTTGCGGATTTTCAAATAAGGGATATTATCTGTTTGCGCACCGCTTATTATTGACATCAGTTCGTTATCTGATTCACCGCTGCTCGCAGAATAAACATCTGTTATAAAACATGATTCGCAAAACGCCTTTTCGCTTATCCCGAAAAACATTTTTCCCGGTTCATCATCAATCACACACTGCCTACCGGCACTGATATCAAAAAGAATACATTTCTTTTCGGAAGATTTGTTTCCGTCGCTGCGTGTGAGCTTGTATTTTTTTGTTCCGTGTGTAAATTCAATACTTCCGCAAATTTCCAAGCCGTCCCACGGCATATATTTTTCTTTAAACGTAAGACCATCGGTTTTTTTACGTTGCCCGGCTCCGTAAAACATATATTTCAAAAAATCCAGAAGAGTTGTTTTTCCGCTTTCGTTCGGTGCATAAATCATATTCATACCGGGCTTTGGAACAAACGTAAAATCCTTAAAAAGCCCAAAACTTTTAATATAAATTTTATCAATAATCATTTTCTAACGTTTATCAAATTCAGCATTAAGAAGAGCAAATGCTTTTTTGATTATTTCCTTTTCTTTTTCATTTTTTGAACTGTTTATCTTTTCAACAGCTTTTGAAGCACAAATTCCTCTGAGTGTTACATTATCACAAAAATCACCGGGGCTAATTATCTGGCGGGTATTGTCAATGCATTCCAGAGAAAATAAATCAGCAGACTTTTCTATGTATTCCAGATTCAGAAAAGGACCGATATGATTCTCACCTATGAGTTCAACTCTGCATATATTACCTGTTCCGCAAATATCATTTATCAATGAGATAATTTCTTCATAGCTGTTGATTTCGGATATGTCGACTTTTTCATCCACATACCTGCGGCATAATGTTTCAACAAACCTGCTGTTTACTTTCGATTCACATATATCGAGTGATATGTATCCTTTAGCTCCGCATTCATCAAACCCTCTGCCTGCCGGACAACCGCAATATGCGTAAAGAACTTTTCCGGATTTTAATATTCCGGAAAACGAATGAACATGACCTAATCCTGCATAATCAAATCCGCATTCTTCAAGATTCCCAACATTGACGGGATTATATATCCCATATGCTTCATTGGTTATTTGGGCATGCATACACAAAATGTTTGTGTAACCGTCATCAGAGTGTACGATACACTCCTCACCGGCATTAACATATGACTCAAAAACATTGCGCTCAGGAAACGAACGTCCGTATATGCGCAGCTTCAGTTCCGGCAGTTCAACGTATTCCAGCGTATACGGCGAAAAAATGTGCAGATTATCGGGTGAATTTTCAAGGCAGTAACTCACAACAGGGCTGAAATACGGGTCATGATTTCCGCATGACCAGAAGAATTTCGTGTCAGCACAGGAACGAATAACCGAAAGAAACATATCGGCAATATCTTCAGAAACATTCCCAAAGTCAAAAACATCACCTGCAAGAAGTACCGCATCAAAATCCCTTGCATCTGCAAAGATACTCATACATACCTTTTCATATTCTTTTTTTCTGATTAATGCGCTTGCGTCCCCGAGACTTGCAAATGCAGAACCGAGATGCAAATCTCCGGTATGCATAATACGGACATTCTTCAAGTTTTCCACCTCAATTTATCAGATATAATATATATAGTATATATTTTACCATTATGAAAGGTAAAAGTCAATAAAACTGTATATTTAATATTGACATTTTTTTGATGCTCTGTTATAATTTCTATTATTTATTTGTATGATTTTAACTCAAAAGGAAGGATGATATGATATGAAAATTGCATTTTCAACACTCTGCTGTCCGAATTACGAATGGAAAGATATTTTTTCCATGGCGACGGACCTTGGGTTTAACGGCATAGAAGTGCGTCATATCAAAGAGGATGAAGCATCATCTCCATTTTCAACGGAAAAGTGCGAAGAAACCGCTTTAATGCTTAAAAAACAACGTATTGAGATTCCATGCTTATCAACAGGAGGATGTCTTAAGTTTGATTCAGAATGGGAAGACAACAAATCCGAAATTTTAAACTATATTTCAATAGCGTCAAAGCTCAACACGAAGTATATACGTATTCTCGGCGATTTACACGCTGCACCTGACGGCGATGTGGATGACAGCCTTATTGCCGCAAGAATAAAAGAACTTATTCCAGCTGCGAGAGAAAGCGGCATTGTTCTTCTTATTGAAACAAACGGTGTTTATGCTGATACGCAAAGACTTTGCAATCTTCTTAATGAAATTGCAGATGATAATGTTGCAGCACTCTGGGATATCCATCATCCATACAGATTCTTCGGCGAATCCGCCGAAACAACTCTTACTAATCTTGGCGCATACATCAAGCATGTTCACGTTAAAGATTCAGTGCTTGACGCAAACGGCAATGTGTGCTACAGAATAATCGGTGAAGGCGATATTCCTCTTGAAGACACTATGCTTGCTTTAAAATCAATAAACTACGAAGGATATGTTACCCTCGAATGGGTTAAACGATGGAATTCAGAGCTTACAGATGCCGGCGTTATATTCCCTAAATTTGTTGATTTTATGGAAAACTATATCGGTAACACACATTCGTCATCAAGATTGCAGGATAACATCAGAGGTACCGGTAAGTATGTATGGCCGAAAGAAACTCTCGTTGACCTTACATTCCCTCAGGTACTCGACAGAATGGTTGACGAATTTCCCGATCAGTATTGCTTCAGATACACAACTTGCGACTACACCAGAACATATTCCGAATTCCGCGATGATGTTGATACATTTGCACGTTCACTTATTGCGCTCGGCGTTCGCCCCGGAGACCACGTTGCAATCTGGGCAACAAATATTCCGGCGTGGTATCTGACATTCTGGGCAACAGTTAAGATTGGCGCTGTTCTGGTTACTGTTAATACCGCATATAAAATATATGAGGCAGAATATCTGCTCAAACAGTCCGACACTCATACACTCGTTATGATAGACGGTGTTAAAACAAGTAACTACAGTGAAATAATTCAGGAATTATGCCCCGAACTCAAAGAGTTAAAACCGGGTCAGCCTCTTCACTCAAAAAGACTTCCGTTTCTCAGAAATGTCATCACGGTTGATTGCAATATCCCCGGATGCCTGACATGGGAACAGGCGTGGGAAAAATCAAGCGAAGTTCCCGTTGAAGAAGTCTATAGAAGAGCTGCTGCAATAAATAAACACGATGTATGCAATATGCAGTACACATCGGGCACAACCGGATTCCCAAAAGGTGTTATGCTTACCCACAACAATGTTGTTAATAACGGAAAAGCTATCGGCGATTGCATGGATTTATCCACTGCCGACAGAATGATGATTCAGGTTCCGATGTTCCATTGTTTTGGAATGGTGCTTGCTATGACCGCTTCTATGACTCACGGTGTAACAATGTCTCCCATACCGGCTTTTTCACCAAGACGCGGACTCGATTGTATCAACAAAGAAAAAATAACATGTTTCCACGGCGTGCCTACAATGTTTATTGCAATGCTTTCTCATGAGGATTTTGATAAAACAGATTTTTCTCATATGAGAACAGGTATAATGGCCGGTTCTCCCTGCCCCATACAAACCATGAAAGAAGTTATAGAAAAAATGCATATGCCTGAAATATGCATAACCTACGGTCAGACCGAAGCTTCTCCCGCAACAACAATGAGCAAAACCACAGACTCCATAGAAACCAGAGTAAACACAGTTGGTGCTCCGATTTTCGGTGTTGAATGTAAAATTGTTGATCCCGAAACAGGAGAAGACCTGCCTGACAATACAGACGGTGAGTTTGTTGCAAGAGGCTACAACATCATGAAAGGTTACTATAAGATGCCTGCAGCAACAGCGGCAGCAATTGACTCTGAAGGTTGGCTTCACTCCGGTGATCTTGCAAGAAGAACTCCCGACGGATATTTTAAAATCACCGGAAGAATAAAAGATATGATTATACGTGGCGGTGAAAATCTTTATCCGAAGGAAATCGAAGACTTTATATATACTCACCCTGAAGTGAGTGACGTACAGGTTATCGGCGTTCCCGACAAGCAATACGGAGAAGAAGCGATGGCATGTGTTATCATGAAAGATGATTCTACGCTCACGATTGAGGAACTCAGAGAATTCATTGTTGCAAACGTTGCAAAACACAAAGTTCCTAAATATATCAGATTCGTGGATTCATTCCCGATGAATGCTGCCGGTAAGATTTTGAAATATAAAATGAGAGAAGAAGCTATAGAGTATCTTGGTTTGCAGGATGCAAGCAAAATCGTTACAGCATAAAAACAAAGGGATTGTTAACCGAAATCAGAAAATTTCATTCAAAAAATTTAATGCAAACTCAAGCAAAAGACCGACATCGAAAGTGTCGGTCTTTTGATATGAAATCTTAATATTGTACCATCAATATTTTGTTATTAAAGTAGCTTCATTACCACAGGAAAATTTATGATTTCAAATGAAACGCACAAAAAAGACTTGCCAACCGACAAGTCTTTTTTTCAGTAGCGGCAGACGGATTTGAACCATCGACACTGCGGGTATGAACCGCATGCTCTAGCCAACTGAGCTATGCCGCCATATTAAGTTTTCGTTGCTTTTTTAAAAAGCCATGTTCATCAGCAACGAAAACTATTATATTATAAAACTTTTAATTTGTCAAGCATTTTTTGAATTTTTTTTCAAAAAACTTATTATTTGTCATTATTGATAATTCTTGCCTCAGTATAGAAGCGTTTATCGTATGCTTCGCCCATAGAAAATGTTTTTCTTGGAAGTGCACCGTCGAGAATTACGGTTTTAAAAAGTTCATTTTTATCCATAGCATCAAAGTCGGATCGTAGCCATGTCGTTC
>JAZSOL010000290.1:0-10637 GCA_045536915.1 Clostridia bacterium | reverse complement strand
CTAAGACCGCTTGGCCTCCGACTTGCAGAAACCAAAGACAATCAGCGAAAGCTTGCAAAGGCAAACAAGCGAATTGATGAGCTTGAAATCTTGATTAAAAAGACTTATGAAAATTCTGTATTAGGGAATCTATCAAGCGAGAGAATGGCATCGCTCCTCGCAAAATATGAAGAAGAACAGGCAGAATTAAAAGCCGAAGCATCAAGAATTGAAAGTGAGCTTAACGAATACCACAGGTCAAAGGATAATGCCATAGACTTTGTAAATCTGATTGAAAAGTACATTGGAATTAAAGAACTCACATATGAGATTCTCCATGAACTTATCGACAGAATCGAAGTCGGCGAAAAGTACGAATATCAGGGCGAAACTTATCAGGATATAAATATTTATTATAAGTTTGTTGGAACGGTAGAGTTTAACAATGAACTGAATATAGAAAAAGCAGGTTAACAGGGCACTCCCTTAAAAAGAATAACAGTCCTGTTATCCGCATAAAAATCGACAAGGTTCTGATTAGAGTCTTGTCGATTTTACATATTAAGCATATGCACGTAAAATCAGACTGCGGTATTAAATAGCCTCTGGTGAAGCCAAATAAAACTGCGTAGCAATATAACTTTCCGAATACAAATATAGCGAAAAAAAGACACCCGAAGATGTCTTTTTTTTAATGCACCATCAGGGGCTCGAACCCGGGACACCCTGCTGAGGTTAGTTGGTCTGCCATATTTGTTTTTAGTCTGATTTGTGTTGACGACACTTGCGGTGCCCGAAGTAAAGCATGCACCCACAAGGGGTACATACTTTACTTTCGACCGCGGCGACATTAGAGTTTCCCCTTCATCTGCCACCGGCAGCGGGGAAGCTCTAATGCTACCAACTTCGCTTAACTCAGCCGGAGAGAGCACCTGACTCTTAATCAAGACTCACGATTCACGCTCGTGGGCATAAAAAAAGATGCCCTATCGGACATCTTTTCATGCACCATCAGGGGCTCGAACCCGGGACATTCTGATTAAGAGTCAGGTGCTCTACCAACTGAGCTAATGGTGCATATTAAATTAAAATATTGCTTAACAACATTGACTATTATACACATTTTGTGGTAGAATGTCAATAGGTTTTTTTGAAAAGTGAGTGATTTTTTTGAATTTTAACACTATTGGAATAATTTGCGAATACAATCCGTTTCATTTTGGTCATTTGTACCATATAAATAAAACCAAAAAAATAACCGGATGTAAAAATCTGGTTTGTGTTATGAGCGGAAGCGTGGTGCAACGGGGCGAGGTTTCTTTGCTTGATAAATGGACCCGAGCTAAAGCGGCTGTTGATGCCGGTGCAGACCTTGTTGTGGAACTACCAGCGTATTATGTGCTTCAGTCGGCAGATATATTCGCTTTTGGCGGAATAAAACTTTTAAATGATATGCAGATTGTTGATGCGGTTTCGTTCGGAAGTGAATCGGGAAATATTGAGGAACTGATGCGCGTGGGGAATTTTATTGCCGGAACTGATGAGAACTATGCAAAGTATCTGAATGAAAGCCTCAAAAAAGGAAGCGGATATCCGGCGGCGAGTGAATATGCACTCAGAAAATGTATGGATATTGAAGACGGTAATTTTTTTTCACCGAATAATATTCTTGCAATGAATTATATCTCGGCGGCGAGAAAGATTAATTCTCCGATGAGCTTTGTAACGGTGGAACGCAAAAACGATTATCATAGCTTTGAATCGGATGACGGTTATCTGAGCGCCACTGCTGTGAGGAGTATGATGAAAAATAAAAGTGATTACTCGCAGTATGCGCCGGACTACAGCGGGTCACCTTTGTTTCGCCTTGAAAACGGTGAGAGCTTTATTTTGGGATTTATGAGAAATATTACCCCTGAAAAGCTTTCAGAGGTAAACGGTGTTGAACCCGGAATGGAAAATCTTATTATAAACTCAGCAAGAGAGGCAACCTGCCTTGAGGAATTGTTTGAAATGTGTGTGAATAAGAGATACACTCTTCACCGGATAAAAAGGGTTATAATGTGTGCGGTTCTCGGCATAAAAGGAGAGCTTGAATGTGATTATCTGAGAGTTCTGGGATTTAATTCGTCGGGTGCGTCACTTTTAAAACGTGTTAAAGAAGAATCCGGGCTTAAGATTGTGACGAAAACTGCAGATTATCCGGGTGGAAAGATGTTTGATACAGACATTCGGGCAACGGATTTTGCATATTTGTGCTGTGATGATGTGAAAAAACGCAGATGCGGAGCAGATTTTAAAAATACTCCTTATATTTTAAAAAATCATTAAAGTTTGCACTTTATTTTGTGAATTGTTGACTTTTCAAATGTTATTTCGCGCATTATCCGGAAATATTGGCGCAAACTTCGGTTAAAATAACTAAAATACTGCCTCTTATGTTGCGGCAGTATTTTTTTTGTGATACAATTACAATAACTATGTCATTTTTACGGAATAAGAAAAAGAAGGTGTATACTTATGAAAAAAGAAAAAAAGAAATCAAATAAATTTTTAAAGTTCGTTTTGTTTGTTGTGCTTGTTGTTCTGGCTTTTAAAGCATATCCTTTTTTTAAGGAATACAACGATTCGTCAAAGGTAACGGTGCTTTATGAGTTTGAAATCTCTGAAGGGCAGACGGTGTCGGATGTGGCGCAGCTGCTTGAAAAAGACGGAGTTATCAAAAGCAAATGGACATTTATTCTCAAGCAGAAATTCAATAGTGAGACCTACAGTGCAGTGTATACCGGCACAAAAAAAATCGAACCGGGCGACACTCTTACCGATATTCTCAATGAGGTTATGACACTTCCTTCAGGAAAAGTTGTAACCGTAACAATTCCCGAAGGCTTTTCCGCAGAAATGATGGGGCTCAGGTTTGAAAATAACGGGTTGTGTACCAAAGAAGAATTTCTCAATGCTCTGAGCGATGAATATGATTACGAATTTATAAAACATATTCCCGACGGGAACTATAACTATAAGCTTCAGGGATTTTTGTTTCCCAACACCTATGAATTCAGAGAAGATGCAAGTGCACACGATATAATAGATACAATGCTTGCATATTTTCAGAATGCATATACTGAAAATATAGGCTCGTTTGATAAGCTTTTTGAAAGAGTTACTATTGCTTCGCTGGTGGAACGTGAGGCAAAACTTGCTCAGGAAAGGCCTAAAATTTCGGGAGTTATGTATAACCGTTTGGAAAAGGGGATGAAATTGCAGATTGATGCATCTGCGGTTTATGCAAAAAGCAATGGTATGTATGACATTGAAAATGTGAACCGCGAAGTGGTGGCTGTGGATTCTGTGTATAACACCTATAAGGTTGCAGGACTTCCGGCAGGGCCTATTTGCAATCCCGGACTAAGCTCTCTTATGGCTGCGGCTAATCCGGAAAATCATGATTTCCTTTATTATCATACCGATGAAAACAAAAAGGACGGAAGTCATATCTTCACCAGAACATATGACGAACATGTTGCAACAATGAAATAAATTTAAGAGGTGCAGGAATTTGGTCAGAAATCTTTTTGAACTGTTTATAATATTTTGCAGAATCGGCGCACTCACATTCGGCGGAGGATATGCTATGCTCCCCATAATTCAGAGGGAGATAGTGCAAAACAAAAAATGGGCAACCGATGAAGAGGTTATGAATTACTATGCAGTGGGGCAGTGCACCCCCGGAGTTATTGCCGTTAATACGGCAACCTTTATTGGCTATAAGCAATTCGGAGTAAGAGGTGCAGTTGCCGCAACTTTGGGTGTAATAACCCCGTCGGTTATAATAATAACGGTTATTGCGGCATTTATAAGGAACTTTATTCATATTGAAGCGGTGCAGCATGCTCTTGCCGGAATAAATGTTGCAGTTGCGGTTCTTGTGGTGAATGCTGTGATAACGCTCTGGAAAAAAGGCGTTAAAAATCTGTTTGGCTTCATACTTTTTCTTATAGGTCTTTCGGTAAGCGTGTTTACCGATATTTCGCCGATGTTCGTTGTGGTTTTTGCAATTGCGGCAGGAATAATCTACGGTGCATTAAAAGGCAGAAAGATGGGTGAGAAAAAATGATGGTTTTTGTTTATCTTATTATTGAGTTTTTCAAAACCGGTCTTTTTGCAGTTGGCGGAGGTCTTGCAACATTGCCGTTTTTGTATGATATTGCACAGAGATACAACTGGCTTGATGCATCAATGATGAGCGATATGATAGCTGTTTCGGAATCCACTCCGGGGCCTATAGGGGTTAATATGGCAACATATGCCGGATTTAATGCCGGAAGCAGTCTCGGAAGTATGTGGTTTGGGGTTTTGGGAGCGGCTTGTGCAACCCTGGCTCTTGTGTTGCCGTCGCTGATAATCATTCTTATTGTTGCAAAATTTCTCAACAGGTTCAGCTCGAGTGTGTTGGTTAAGGATTCATTTGAAGCACTCAGACCCACAGTGTGCGGAATGATAGCTTCGGCGGCAATATCAGTTTTTTCAGGCGCGTGCCTCAACAGTGAGCTTTTTGGAAAAACAGCGAAAATATTTGAGCTTGTGAGTGTTGAAGCAGTTATTATGTTTGCGGTGTTTTTTGTTTTTTCAAAGTTTGTGAAATGTCATCCGGTTTTTCTCATAATTCCTGCGGCAATAATCGGAATATTACTGAAACTATAGATTAATGTCTTTACAGTATTGTTACATTCCTGTTTATTCGGTTGAAAAAAATGGTAAACAGTGTTAGTATTAAATAGTGTATATATTCAGGAAGGTATGGTGTTTTCAATGAAAGCATTAAATGTTGGTATATTCGGATACGGCGGAATGGCCGGTATCCATGTTGATAAAGTTCTTAAGTTTTATGAAAGAGCAAATGTAAGAGGTATTTATGATATAGACCCTGCCCGAATAGAGGCGGCTAAGGAAAACGGATGGAATACATATTCTTCGGCAGAAGAGCTTATGTCTGACCCTGAGGTTGATATGGTTGTTGTGGCAACAACCAACGATGCCCATAAGGAACTTTGCATAAGAGCGCTCGAAAGCGGAAAGCACGTTTTGTGTGAAAAACCGGTTACGGTTACAAGCAAGGATTTCCTTGATATATGCGAAGTTGCGCAAAAATGCGGTAAGGTGTTTACCGGTATGCAAAACAGAAGAACAAATCGCGATTTCGTGAATGTTATGCGTGCAGTTGAAGCGGGTATGATAGGCGATGTGTATCATATTGAATCAAGAGTTGAGGGCTCGAGAGGTCTTCCGGCAGGCTGGCGTACCCAAAAAGAAAAGGGTGGCGGAATGATGCTCGACTGGGGCGTACATATTATAGACCAGATTCTCTTTATGATAGATGAGAAAGTTTCGGATGTGTACTGCAAGATGTATAGTGTGCACTATGATGAAGTTGATGATAATTTCAGACTTCTTCTCACGTTCCAGAGCGGACTCACTGCTCTTTTGGAGGTTTCAACAAACAACTATATTTCACATCCGAGATGGTATGTTCTCGGAAGCGATGGTACATTGCAGATAGACGGCTGGGAAGCAACCGGAAAGGTTGTAAATCCCATAGACCGTGAGGATAGCTGGGGTGTTACCATTGCATCAAATAAAGTGGGGCCGTCAAAAACAATGGCACCGAGAAGTGAAGATAGCATAAAGGTTACGGAACTTGAATGTCCTGATGATGTAACAGACGACCTCACGGTTGTGTATGACCAGTTTATAGATGCGGTTGAGGGTAAAGCCGAACTCACCCTAACTCCGGCTCAGGTGCTCAGAGTTATTAAGGTGATGGAAGCTGCTTTTGAAAGCGCACGCACTGGAAATGCAATAAAAACAGATATTTAAATCTGATATTAATTAATTTGGGTGAATGATATTATGTGGATTTGTCCGGTTTGTAAAAATAAGAATATTGAAAATGCATCGGTGTGTCTGATTTGCTTTAACGGGCGTAAGTGTCCGGCGTGCGAAAATCCATTCGGCGGTGAGATGTGTCCGAATTGCGGTGAGGATTCCAAAAAGGAAGTATGGGTTTGTGAGGAAAAGTATGCTGCTTTTGTTGCAACGGTAGAAGAAACTGTTGGTAATGCCGAACCTGTAAATAGCGCAGAGGAAATCAAAGAGCCCGAAAAAGCCGAAACAGAAAATGACAGCGCAGAAGAAAAAAGCATCGAAAAAGAAGAAAACAAGGTTTCTGAAGCACAAGTGAAGAAAACTGATGATTCTGCACCTGTTGAGGAGAATAAAACAAAGCCTGAACCAAAAGGTAAAACCGATAGTGTAAATAAAGCAAATGGCAAGAAAAACAAGAGTAAAAACAAGCCAACTGAAAAAATTGCGGTAAATACTGTTAAAACCGATAAAACGAAAAAATCTGAAAAAACCGAAAAATCCGAAAAGAAAAATTCGGACAAAGCGGAAAAATCTAAAAAAACAGTTGAAAAATCCGCTAACAAAGGCAAAAAATCATCAAAAAGCGTGCTCACGCTTGTGTTGTGCCTGATTGTTGCGGCGGCAGTTGTTTTTTCTGTGTATTATTTTATATATCTGCCGGGTCACCGCAGTGAGTCTCAGACGGAAAATGCGGTTGATGGTATGGCGGAAATATTGTCAGACGGTGTGCATAGCGATGGAATTGCTGTGATGTCTGATTCTGAGATTGTTATTGAATCTGATGCAGAGGCGATTGCTACCTCTGATGCAATTCCGGATATATCCGTGGTTTCGGATGTTTCGGTGGCTTCCGATAATGTTGTTTCGGAAAATGGTGTTGATGCTATGCCGTCGCCAAATGAAATTGGTTATCAAAGTGCTGTTAAGAGCCTTTCTTCCAATGATTTGTTTGCGGCATATAAAGGATTCAGAAGTCTTGGAAATTACTCCGACTCACGCCGTAAACTCACAGAGGTATCTCAAAAAGCTTGCGCGTATCTCAGCGCCGGAAGCGACCATGTTGCAGGCTTAAGGAAAAACGGCACGGTTGTGGCGGTTGGAAGCAATGACTACGGAAAGAGCGATATCGGAAACTGGATTAATATAACTGCAATTTCTGCAAACGGAAATCATTCCGTGGGCTTAAGAAGAGACGGCACTATGATTGCATCCGGAAGCAATGCTTCGGGGCAGTGCAATGTGAATGTGTTTAAAAACATTGTTGAAGTTAAAGCAGGTAAGGAGCATACTCTTGCAAGAACAAGCGGAAGAACCGCTGTTGCTGTTGGAAATAACGCATACGGTCAGTGTGATGTTTATTCGTGGACTAATGTTAAATCAATAGCCGCAGGAGCATACCACAGTGTGGCTCTCAGAAATGACGGCACGGTTGTGGCGGTTGGAAGTAATGAATACGGTCAGTGTAATGTTTCGGGATGGAGAAATATAATCCAGATTTCAGCCGGCGACAGACACACTGTCGGACTAAAATCAGACGGAACAGTTGTGTCGACGGGCGATAATTACTACGCACTATCCGGAATAGGATACTGGCGCGATATTGTGTATGTTGCCACATCCTCAACCCATACGGTTGCAATAAAAAAAGACGGAACGGTTGTTGCAGTCGGAACAAATAATATGGGCGAAACAAATGTGTGGAACTGGAAAGATGTTGTGACGGTGAGCGTTGGCGACGGCTACACAGTTGCGCTTTGTGCCGACGGAAAAGTTGTGGCAACCGGCGACAACAGTAAAGGTCAGTGCTATTCGTCGGGTTGGCTGAATATTGCATCTAAATAAAACAAAACCGGAAGAAATCTCGGGTAATGGGATTTTCTTCCGTTTTTTTTGGCAGATAATGATGGTGTGAAAACCTTCCTCGCCGGAGCAAGGTGGCAGATAAAAGCCCCTGCCCTGCGAGTAGAATGTAAAGTTTAAGGCGAGTTCGGATTATCTTGTGACGGCTATCCTGAAAAAATTGTGAAACTCAAAAAACTTCGTATTGATTTTACATGCATATGCGTGCTATAATCATATTAAAATCATGAAAAACTTAAGGAGATTGATATAATGAGCATTTTGAAAATCGGAAATGATTTTTTTGATATAACAATCAACACCAAGGGTGCTGAAATGATAAGCCTTAAAACCAACGGCGTTGAAAGACTTCATCAGAGCGGACCCGAATGGGAAGACCATGCACCTGTTCTTTTTCCGTTTTGCGGAAGATCGAGAGACAAAAAGTATTGTGCCGATGGAGTTTTTTATCCTATGAAAATTCACGGTTTTGCAATGGACAGTGAATTTGAGGTTGTGTGCAGTGAAAACGAAAAAGCTGTTTTTAAATTGAAATCGAATGAGCAAACAAGAAAAATATATCCTTTTGATTTTGATTTCTATGTTTCATATGAATTATCCAAAGACACAATAGATGTCAGATATAAAACGGTTAATACGGGAAATGATAAAATGTATTTTTCCGTAGGTTCCCACGAAGGCTATCTGTGTCCTGAGGGTCTTGATGAATACGAAATTCATTTTGAAAAAGCCGAACCGAAAACCCCCGTCATACAGAGCCGTGATGTTGCGCCTGAAAATCTTGGCGTTGCAGACGGTCACAGTGTGTTGAAACTGAGCGAGGCGCTTTTTGAGGGGGATATAACCGTTATATATGAAAATCCTGAGAGTGGATATGTGTATCTCATAAATAAAAACACGGGCAAAAAAGCAAAAGTTGAGTTTTCTGATTTTGACCATCTTCTTGTTTGGGCTGTTCCTTTTAACGGGTATGTGTGTATTGAACCCTGGAGCAAGCTTCCCGACAGAGTGGATAGCTCATACGAGCTTAAAGAAAAGGATGGAATCTTCTGCCTTGATTCCGGAGAAGAACATGAAATGAAGCATGTTATTACTTTGTATTAAAAAATTATTGCATAATTTCTGATTTTGCTGCAGCCTCTTGCTGTTGAAAAATATTTTTAATTCACGGGATAACTATTGAATGTTCTCCGATTTCAAACAGATAATCTCCCGATTTCAAAATTTTTGCAAGCTCAAACGAATCCGCCGGAAGAGTTTTAGTGCGCAGAGCCGAAACGGCTTCGTGGCCTATATCCGGGTGGTGAAAATCGCTTCCAACGGTCATTACGGGTATGTTGTTATCAAAGGCGTAACGTGTGCAGATGCCTATGCGTGAATTGTGACCCGGGTGCATATTGAATATTTCCATACCGTCGAGAAGAGCCGGGTCTATTTGCGTCATATTGTTTCTGAACGGATGCGCCTGCACAAACAAAGTGTCTGCAAGCTTCACTTCTTTTCTGAATTTTTCAATACCTTTTTTCAGATAATCAAAGCATTTTGAAAGTATGTCGGTGTCAACTCCGTAGAGAAGATAGTCGTTTGAGTTTTCAGTAAAACGGATTTCAGCACCGAGATACACTTTCAGACCGTGTTTCTCTCCGTGGAGCTTTGTTTCTTCGTAGTCGTTGATATATCTTTTTATATAATCCTCTTTGTTGAGTTCAAAAAGCTCAACTTCGTCGTTTGTGAAGTGGTTTGTTATAACAATACCGTCATAGTTTTTTTCGGAATATATCTTTGCCATTTTCTCAGGTTCAATCTGACTGCAACGGCTCACGGGCGACGTGTGTGCATGGAGCTCTATGCGGTATTTGTAGGTTTCGGAAAGTTGTTTTTTAAATTCTGCACTTTTTTTCATTTAATATACCTCCCGGTTGAATTTATAGTGTTATTATTGCATAAAATTTAATAGTTTTCAATCTGCGCAAGTCATTTTCGGCAATAATATTTTTAATAATGTGTATTAAAAATATATGTTTGTAAAATACACACAAAAAAATATAAGATGGAAAAAAATGTTGTGAAATATGTAAAAAAATAGATTTATTGTACTTTAAACGTTGACAAAGCGGGGGAGTGATGGTATTATATCTATAGTTAGCAAAGACTAACTTGTATGTGATTTGTATGTCTTTCCGTGTAAATGCTGATTAATTCGGTAGGTGTTGGATCCGGCGGGTTCCAACGGACCGCAAAGGCAGAGCTTTTGGCACATTCTGTGGGTTGTGAGCTGTAATATATGATTAAATCTATTTTATTACATAGGAAATTGCGTCAGCAATTGCTTGTAACAACAAAATTTTCCTTATAAAATTGTGAGCGAAGCGAACAGTTAATTGACGAAGTCAATTTTGTTCCATAAGATGTTTTGAATCTGCATTATGAAAGTGAGTGATTATTATGACATTGGCTGAAGCAAAGGAAGGAATTGAATATATCATCAAAGCAATAGACACAGATGATGAAGAACTGAACGAATTTCTTTTCACTCTCGGATGCTATAGCGGTGAACCTATCACTGTTATAACGCGGATGAACGGCGGATGTGTTGTTTCTATTAAAGACAGCAGATATAATATAGACAAGTATCTCGCTTCTGCGATTTCGGTGTGATATATTTTTTGGCGGAGAGTTAGCCAAAACTAACGAGTTGCTTATGAGAATTTGGTTATAAAGGAAAATCTTTCTTATTACATAGGAAATTGCGTCAGCAATTGCTTGTAACAACAAAATTTTCCTTATAAAAATGTGAGCGAAGCGAACAGTTAATTGACGAAGTCAATTTTGTTCATTATAAGGATTATTTAATTCAGGAGTTCCGGCTGAGA
>JAZSOL010000165.1:0-3048 GCA_045536915.1 Clostridia bacterium | reverse complement strand
GACGATGAGGGCATCGTCCCCTACAATTTCAGATAAAATTTTATTTTTTTCTTTAACACATATTGTTATAAAATATGCTCCCGGGCTTGAATAATCGTATTCTTTAAGCCTTGTCGGTTTTCGTTTTGGCAATTGCATATTTTTTTATCCTCAATTATTTTATCAGTGAGCTTCAAGCCAGTTTTCTCCAACTCCAACATCCGACACAAGCGGTACTTTTAAGTCTGCCGCACCTATCATGCAATCAACAAGAAGTTTTTTTACTTCTTCGGCTTCCTGCTTTAAAGTTTCTATTATGAGTTCATCGTGCACCTGAAGTATGAGCTTTGATTTAAGATTCCTTTTTTTAAGTTCAGAGTGAACCTTTACCATGGCAATTTTAATAATATCCGCAGCTGTGCCCTGAATAGGAGTATTCATCGCGGCTCTTTCTCCGAAGCTTCTCTGAATAAAGTTGGAAGACATTATTTCCGGAAGATATCTTCTTCTTGCAAACATAGTTGTTACATATCCGTCTTTTTTTGCTTTTTCAACAGTGGAATCAAGATAATTTTTAACTCCGGTATATTTTTCAAAATAGCTTTCAATGTAGCTCTTTGCTTCCCTAACAGGAATATGCAAATCCTGAGAAAGCGAAAAATCACCCATTCCATACACTATTCCGAAATTTACTGCTTTTGCTCTTGTTCTGAGAAGGTCTGTTACATCATTTTTATCCACATTAAACACCCTTGCGGCGGTTGATTTGTGGATATCTTCGCCGTTTCTGAATGCTTCCTGCATTGCCTCATCATCTGAAATGTGAGCAAGGATTCTTAGCTCAATCTGCGAGTAGTCGGCATCAGTTAAGATGTATTCATCGCTTCTTGCAATAAACATCTCTCTTATTTTTCTGCCTTCTTCTCTTCTCATTGGAATATTTTGAAGATTCGGTTCGGTTGAACTTATTCTTCCCGTAACTGTCACAGTCTGGTTAAAGCTTGAATGTATTCTTCCTGTTTCGGGATTTATAACTGCTGTAAGTCCGTCGCCGTAGGTAGATTTCAGCTTTGAAGCTCTCCTGTAGTCAAGGATTTTTTCTATTATGGGATGGCTTCCCATAAGTTTATCGAGCACGGCGGCATCGGTTGAATATCCGGTTTTTGTTTTCTTTATAACCTTAAGTCCTAATTTTTCAAAAAGAATAACTCCGAGCTGTTTGGTTGAATTGATGTTGAATTCTTCTCCTGCAAGCTCATATATTTCTTTTTCATATTCATCAATTTTTATTTTTAAATCTTGCGTAAAATCTTCAAGACGTTTTTTATCAACTTTCACGCCCTCAATTTCCATATCAGCCAAAACGCCGATTAAAGGAAATTCAATTTCATAAAGAAGCTTTTCCATACCAAGCTCTTTTATTTTTTCTTCCTCTGTTTCTTTTAATTTTTCCATCACACACATCTGAGCAAGAAGATATTCTTTTAATTTTTCTTCATCAAGCTCAAAAATAGTGAGTTTTTCTCTTCCTGATTTAAAAACATCCTTGTCTTCTTTTAAAGGATAAGAAAGTATGTCGAGAGAAACACTTGCAATATCATATGATGATTTTGAGGGATTAATCAGATATGCCGCAATCGACAAATCAAAATAATCCTTTTCAAATTCATATCCTCTTTTTTTCATCATAAGCATATCGCTTTTTATATCCTGAGAAATTTTAAGAATCTTTTCATCTTTGAAAACAGGAGCAATATGTTCAAACACTTTTCCTTTTATAAAACAAACTTCTTCATCAAAAGCAAAGCATACCGCTTCTTTTTCGCCGTCTTCAAAAAGACGGTATATAAATTTTTCTTTAATATTTTTTAATTTGTCTTTTAATTCATCTTCGCTTTTTAATATTTTAAATTCTTTCTTTATTTCTTCGGTTTCATTTTTTTCGTGGGTGAGTTCTTTTAAGAAAGCATTGAATTCAAGATTAATAAAAAGCTCTGTGAGACGTTCGGTGTTGTAGCTTTTCTTTTTAAAATCTTCAATTTTTTCTTCAAGCTCAACATTTCTGTCGATTGTACACAAAGTTTTGCTAAGCTTTGCCATGTTTTTTCCGTCAATAAGCTTTTGACGTGCGGCTTTCTTTATTATTTCATCATCAATATTTTCATACAGATTTTCTATGGATTTAAATTTCTTAATATATTCAAAAGCTGTTTTTTCGCCGATTCCCTTTACACCCGGAACGTTGTCGGAAGTATCGCCCATCAGCGCCTTAACATCAATAAATTCCAAAGGACTCACGCCGTAGGCTTCTTTAACTCCATCGCTGTCATACACGGTGGTAGTTGTCTGACCCATACGCGTTAGTGTGAGATGGATTTTAGTGTTTGAAGATGCAAGCTGCAAATCGTCTTTGTCGCCGGTTA
Source organism: Clostridia bacterium (assembly GCA_045536915.1). Lineage (GTDB taxonomy): Bacteria > Bacillota > Clostridia > UMGS1810 > UMGS1810 > RGIG1828. Next base: position 646 of record JAZSOL010000165.1, on the reverse strand, counting down.
AGATATTGCACTCAATTTTCTTTTCATCACATATACGGCTCACCGTTCCAATAATATCGTCGGCTTCAAAACCTTCTTTTTCTATTATTGAAATATTCATTGCCGAAAGAACTTCTTTCATAACAGGCATTTGCATTTTAAGCTCGGGAGGCATTCCTTTTCTCTGAGCCTTGTATTCAGAATACATCTTATGGCGGAATGTTGGCGCTTTTAAATCAAATGCAACGCAGATGTAATCAGGTTTTATTTCTTCAAGATGCTTAAACATTATCTTTAAAAATCCGTAGATTCCGTTTGTAAAAAGACCGTGCTTATTTGTTAAAAGCTTTATTCCGTAGAAAGCTCTGTTTATAATGCTGTTTCCGTCGATAATAAGAAGTTTTTCCATTTTATCAGTCCTTTTGAATATATCTTTAATATAATACTTTATTATAACATATTATTTTATTTTATGCAAATCAATTATTTGTTTTGAGTTTCACCATTTTTTTTCGGGATAAATTTTTGATTTATCGGTGAGTTGGAAACCTAAATTTGTGTTGCGGTATTGTAGGGGATGGTGTTTTCTTTTGTTCCGAAACCCCGATGAAACGGGACGAAAGAGGACGCTGTCCCCTACGATACAACCACGTTGATTTCGTTATCA
>JAZSOL010000256.1:0-4095 GCA_045536915.1 Clostridia bacterium | reverse complement strand
TATATTTTGATAGCACTCGGAAGATGTGAGTGCTAATGCTTAAAATTATAAAGGAGGAGTTGCTAAATGAATATTAAACGATTAGCAGAAAGAGTTGTAATAAAGATGGTAGAGGCTGAGGAAAAAACCGCAAGCGGTATTATTCTTACAGGTACTGCAAAAGAAAAACCACAGATCGCTGAAGTAGTTGCAGTTGGTCCTGGTGGGGTAGTTGAAGGTAAAGAAGTGGTTATGGAAGTTAAAGTTGGCGATAAAGTGTTAATCAGCCAGTATGCCGGAACAAAAGTTAAACTTGACGGTGTTGAAAACATCATTGTAAGACAGAGCGATATTCTCGCTGTTGTAGAATAATTTTCGGAGGTAAGTTAAAATGGCAAAAAAAGTTTTATTTGGCGAAGAAGCAAGAAGAGCTCTCCAGTCGGGTGTTGACCAGCTTGCTGATGCCGTTAAAATCACACTCGGCCCCAAAGGCAGAAACGTTGTTCTTGATAAGAAATTCGGTTCTCCGCTCATCACAAATGACGGTGTTACCATAGCAAAAGAAATTGAGCTTGAAGATGCATTTGAAAATATGGGTGCTCAGCTCGTTAAAGAAGTTGCAACCAAAACAAACGATGTTGCCGGTGACGGTACCACAACAGCAACTCTCCTTGCTCAGGCAATCATCAGAGAAGGTCTTAAAAATGTTGCTGCAGGCGCAAACCCCATGATTGTTAAAAAAGGTATTCAGAAAGCTGTTGAAGCTGCAGCTGACTACATTGTTACCAACAGCAAAAAAGTAAGCGGTAAAGAAGACATAGCAAGAGTTGCATCGGTTTCTGCCGCAAATGAATACATTGGTTCTCTTATTGCAGATGCAATGGAAAAAGTTACCTCCGACGGAGTTATCACCGTTGAAGAATCCAAAACAGCTGAAACCTATTGTGACGTTGTTGAAGGTATGCAGTTCGACAGAGGCTACATTTCTCCCTATATGGTAACCGATACCGAAAAAATGGAAGCTGTTATTGACGATGCATGCATCCTCATTACAGACAAGAAAATTTCCAACATTCAAGACGTTCTTCCTCTTCTCGAACAGATTGTTCAGCAGGGCAAAAAGCTTATCATAATTGCTGAAGATATTGAAGGCGAAGCGCTCACAACTCTTATTGTAAATAAACTCAGAGGAACATTTACCTGTGTTGCTGTTAAAGCTCCCGGCTTTGGCGACAGAAGAAAAGAAATGCTCAAAGATATTGCAATTCTCACAGGCGGTCAGGTAATTTCTGAAGAACTCGGTCTCGAACTTAAAGATACCACAATCGATATGCTCGGACGTGCAAAACAGGTTAAAGTTCAGAAAGAAAACACAATAATTGTTGACGGTCTTGGCGATGCTCAGGCAATCAAAGACAGAGTAAACGTTATTAAAACTCAGATTGAAGAAACAACAAGCGAATTCGATAAAGAAAAGCTTCAGGAAAGACTTGCTAAACTTTCCGGCGGTGTTGCCGTAATCAAAGTTGGTGCTGCAACAGAAACCGAAATGAAAGAAATGAAATTAAGAATTGAAGATGCTCTTGCGGCAACAAAGGCTGCTGTTGAAGAAGGCATCGTAGCCGGCGGCGGAACTTCCTATATCAATGCTATTTCTTCTGTTGAAAAAGCAATTGATGCAGTTGAAGAACCTGATGCAAAAACAGGTGTAAAAATTATTCTTAAAGCTCTTGAAGAACCCGTTAAGCAGATTGCTAAAAATGCAGGTCTCGAAGGAAGCGTAATCATCGAAAAGATTAAAGAAAGCAAACCCGGTATCGGATTTAATGCTCTTACCGAGGAATATGTGGATATGGTAGAAGCAGGTATTGTTGACCCTGCAAAAGTTACAAGAAGTGCTCTCCAGAATGCGGCAAGCGTTGCAAGTATGGTTCTCACAACCGAAAGCATTGTTGCCGACAAGGAAGACCCCAACGCAAATGCGGCTCCGGCAGCAGGAATGCCCGGCGGCGGAATGGGAATGTATTAATAAATAAAAATCCGTATATTAAAAGGAACAGAATCTGCAGTTGATGCATTTTCTGTTCCTTTTTGATTATTTGAAATACTGATACACATTGCACTTAAGCATACCGTTATATAACTTTCTGCGTTTGTCGGCTTCTTTGCCGTAGAATTTTTCAAATTGTTCATAGGATGTCAGGATAAATTTTTTTGCATTTTCGTAGCGGGCAAATTTTTTACCCATTCCTCTGTATATCTTTTCGCATTCTTTAACGTCAAGAAGCCTTTCGCCGTAGGGTGGGTTGCACACTATAACTCCCTTGCCTGTGAATTCATGGGCATCTCTGAAATCGCACACGGAAAATTTTATTTTATCATAAACTCCGGCATTTTTTGCGTTCTGCTCAGCAATTTCCACGGCTTTCGGGTCGATGTCGGAGGCGTAGATTAAGGTTTCTTTTCCCATATCAATATTTTCTCTTGCTTCTTCACGTGCATCAGCCCACATTTTTTTGGGGATTATGTTTTTCCATGTTTCCGCCACAAAACGTCTTTTAAGTCCCGGAGCGGTGTTTGTTGCAAAAAGTGCCGCTTCAATCGGAATGGTTCCGCTTCCGCAAAACGGATCGGCTAAAGGTCTGTCGCCGCGCCAAAAGCTCATATCCACGAGTGAAAAGGCAAGAGTTTCTCTCATAGGTGCAAGCACGGTCTGTTCACGGTAGCCGCGTTTGTAGAGATTAGGACCGCTTGTGTCGATATAAAGTGAGACAATATCTTTCATAATCGCAAAATGAACCGGATACATTCCCTTTGACTCGTCAAACCATTCTCTGCCGTATTTTAAAGAAAGTCTTTTAACAATGCTTTTTTTAATAATAGCCTGACAGTCGGGCACGGAGTGGAGCTTTGACCTGAGTGAATGACCTGTAACCGGGAATGCATCGTCTTCTCCGATGTATTGCTCCCATGGGATGCAGTTGCACTTTTCGAAAAGCTCTTCAAAGCTTTCGGCTCTGAAGTCTGCTATGTGAATCATAATTCTTTCAGCACTTCTGAGATTGATGTTGGCAAGGCATATTGCCTCTAAATCGCCTTCAAAATTAACCCTCCCGTCGGTCACGGAGGTTGTTTCATATCCGAGCTTTCTGACTTCGTTTGCCACGCAGCTCTCCGTTCCTAAAAGAGTGGGAATAGTAAGGTTTAATAATTTCATTTTAATCTCCTGTAAAATCTTGATATAATTATTTTAACACATATTAATCTAAAAATCTATATAAAAATTAAAATTAGAGTAGATTTATTTTGATTAGCGAACCTGCCTGAAAACAAATCAAAGGTAATACTTATCGTTAACATGACGAATTTTTTCATATTTCACCGCATACATTGGTAATGGAGTTTTGAGGTGAAATAATGAAGGAGTATATTGCAAACAGGGCCCTTGCCATTGCAGAGTATATGGTAAAGACGAAATGTACGGTGCGTCAGGCAGCAAAAGTTTTCAAGGTATCGAAATCTACCGTACATACAGTGAGAAATACATAGAAACTTTTTATATTGAAGTAGCGTAACTGTGCGCCTTTCGGGAATTTTACAAATTTCAAAATCTTTCGAAAACATCTGTATAAAAATCAAAAACACAAAAATCCTGAAAACCGCTTTGATAGTGGCTTTTAGGATTTTTCTAGTTTCAGTCTTGCTCTCTCTGTATTCGAATTTTAAGATGTATGCTAACGCAGTTTTATCCGTCAATTTTTGAGATAATCTGCTTTTCGTTATTTCTCGAAAAACTACTCAACGAATATGAGCGTATCCTTTTCTTCACAATATTTGGTATCAAAAAGCCGTTTGAAGTTAGTTTCGCACAGCGATTGATAATGGTTTTATTTGTACACCCAAGTTTTTTGCTTACTTCTATAGGCGTAAATTCAAACATACGATTTTTAAGAAGATACACCAATAAATCTTTTTCCTTTGCATTCAAATATGACAAACTACCATCCAATTCATCATCTGTAGATGATTTTGACAATTCACAGACCTTATTTGAATACAGTTTCATCATGCGAAGAAAATAATTAATCCAGATTTCAGGATGTGGCGGATTTTCTC
>JAZSOL010000268.1:0-3005 GCA_045536915.1 Clostridia bacterium | reverse complement strand
CGTAGGGAATGCATTTATGCATTCCGTGCAAACTAAAGCTTCAACGTAAACCACGGCACGGATAAATCCGTGCCCTACGCAGTAATGTGTTAATTTTGCTTTCCAACACCCCTATAAATCAAAATTTATCACAGCATAAATTTTAAATCGTTCAGGTTGGAAGTGCATCACAACGAATGTTCTAATGTTGTATTTTGGCATTCAATCAGCCATGTATATCAAAATTCTAAGTAACCAACAATGAAGAAACTCAAATGAAATAACCGTATTGCGCTTTTGATAAATATATGATATATTTGTATAAAGATGATTTTATTATAGTGGTTATTATAATCAGGAACGAGTCAGCGTTTTGTAATCCGTATTTATTCTGAATCCTGACTGCTGTGTGGAGGAAGCTATGAATTTAACCGATAAAGAATTTTTTGAACAGCATATCAATCTTGATATTAAGGAACTAAGAAAAATCAAAGAGCTTGCGAAAGCAGGCGATTATGCAGCATGCCGCAAAATATTTGCCGCATATGTGCGAAGTGAGTTGAAACCGGATTTGTTTTTTGCTGCCGGTATGATGGTGGAAATTGCGGAGTTTATTGATGAATACTTAAAAAAGGCGGAAAATGCATGCAGTCACATTATGCTTTCGTGCGGAATAGAGCATGATTTTGGCAGTGAAAAGGTAGACTGGGAATTTAATCCGACTTATAATGCCTATGCCGAGTGGCCGTGGCAGCTTAATCGCCACTATGAATTCATTTCGCTTGCCAAAGCGTATCAGGAAACCGGAAATGTGAAGTATGCCGGAGCGTGCGAGGAGCTTTTTGAAAGCTGGCAGGCTCAGATGAATGCTCCAAAGGGAGAAACGGCATATCAGACCGTGGGTTGGAGAACCATAGAATGCGGAATACGTCAGGGACTTGTATGGCCGTATGCTTTCCATGTGTTTTATAAGGAGTTTTCTGATGATGCCGTTGTGGACTGGTGCAAGTCGGTATATGAACACGGAGTGCGCATTGAAAATGACTACACCTCCAAAAACTGGCTTATTATGGAGATGAATGGTCTTATTCACATTGCTGTGCTTAATCCCTGGCTAAAAGCTGCGGCAAGGTGGAAGGAGCTTGCGCTGCAGCTCCTTGAAAGAGAAATCGACGCCCAGATTTATCCCGATGGTGTTCAGTCGGAAATTTCCACCAACTATCAGGCGGTAGTTATCCGTAACTATACCCGTGTGATGCGTCTTTGCAAGGTGCATGGAATAAAAATATCAGAGCGTATATATGAAATGATTGAAAAAGCAATTATGTTTTATGTGCGTCTTATGATGCCCAATGGTAAAACCCCCGACACAAACGACGGAATCTTTATGGATGTAAAAAACATTGTAGGCGGTGAGGCGGATTTATTTTTGGATAACGAAGTTTTCAAAGCTGTTGCAGAAGGAGTCGAGCCGGAAATTGAAAAAAGCTTTGTGTATGAATATCCCGGCATTGCGGCACTTCGCTCCGGCTGGGGAAATGATGACGTTTTTGTTTGTTTTGACGGAGGTAAATTCGGAAGCGGTCATCAGCATGAAGACAAGCTCTCGTTTGTGATGTTTGCAAACGGAAAGCAGATTATATGCGAGGGCAACAACTACGCCTACGATAGCTCCGACATGAGAAAATACGTGCTTTCCACCTATTCGCACAATACCGTAACCGTTGATGGGATGGGGCAGAACCGCCTCCGTGATTATAAGCCGGAAAATGAAATAATTGAAAGAAAGAGCGGCCTGGAATTTAAGCTTTCGGATGAAACGGATTTTCTGCATGCTGTATATGACGAGGGCTACGGTGAGGAATGCCATAAGGACACACTTCACGACAGAAGCCTTTATTTTGTTAAAAATGTTCCCGGTGTTATGCCATTTGTAATCTGCATCGACAGATTGTTTTCTGAAAATGAGCATACGTATGATGTATTATGGCATATTGATTCGGATTCGCTTGCGCTTTGCGGCTTTAGTGCCGTAGCCGACGGACTTTACATATCGACTTCTGATTCCGGAGCATCGGTATCCGTGTGCCGCGGTCAGGAAAAACCGCATTTTCAGGGCTGGACTGCCAACTCGGGCATTCAGGGTGACTACCGCCCCGTGTATTGCCTGAGCCACAGTATAACAGCAAAAAATGTGCGTCATGTGACGGTGCTTTCACCATTTTCTCAGGGAGATACGTATGTGTGCTCAGTTGAGGCGGAAAATAACATCGACTGCAGAAATTTACAGCTGACTTTATCAGACGGGCGGAGGATTGAATTTTTGGAAATAATGTAAATGAGGTGACGGGATTGATTACAAGGAAACCTGATAATCAGTATTATATGGACGAGGGCTTCAGAGTTCTCATTCAAAGAAATGTTAAGGATGTTGAAAAGCATACTCATAACTTCGTTGAATTTGCGTATGTGTTTAGCGGAAAGTGCGTGCATTATGTGGATGGAATTGAATATCCTGCCCAAAAGGGCGATTTGCTTTTTATAAATTCCGGAAGCGAACACACCATAAAATCCAATGATTGCGTAACGTATGCAGATATTCTCTTAAAACCTGAATACATCAGCGACAGCCTCACAAACAACGAAAACGTTTTTTCGCTTCTGAATCTCGACGGTTTTGAGGAGTTTTCTGATATTATAAACATAGAAAAGTGTCTTGTAAATTTTTCCGGAGATGAACGGAGGATGATAGAAATGTTTATAAATCTTCTGGTAGATGAAGAAGAAGTTATAAAACCGGCTGTGAACATTATGCTTAAATCCGGAATTAATATGCTTCTTACACTAATCTTTCGCAAGATGTCACTTCCTATGAAATATAGTTTCGGTATGGACTATAATCTTTTGATGTATATCAAAGAAAATTGCACTTCGGGGATTACACTTCTTGATATTGCACACAAGTGCGGATACAGTGCTGCTCATTTCAGTTGTTTGTTTAAAGAATATTCAGGGATTAATTTTTC
>JAZSOL010000191.1:0-9563 GCA_045536915.1 Clostridia bacterium | reverse complement strand
AATTTATTCTTGCTTTGCGCGAAACATCTTCAAAAACAAATCCTGTTCCTCAACAGAAAGCTGTCTGAAAATTTCCAAGAATTGAATATCTCTCTCCGAAAGGTCGCTCCCGGAAACGGGGGCGGCTTTTTCTTTTATGTCTGTTTTACCTTCAAGCCATTCAACGGAAACATTATATTTGTTTGATATTTCGTGGAGCTTGCCAACATAAGAATTACTGGTTCCTTTTATCCACATTGAAATAATGTCGCCACTATCATAACCAATAGTTTTGGCAAATTCTTTTTTTGCTCCGTGGACATAATCGCCATTTTCTTTTTTAGGGATGAGGGATAATATGCGTTTTAATACAATATCCACAATAAACGCTCCTTATTCTTGTGCAAACATACAAATCCTTAATTTCTTCGGTTTTAGTATTGAAAAACCGAAGAATATGAGTTATAATATGCACGTACCCGAAAAAAGGGTACAAAAAATACAGCCATTCGAGATAGCTTTTTAATAATTCTTTCGACGGTTTTATTATAGGCTTTCTCGCTGGCTTTGTCAATATGAAATCTCATATTTGTGAGATTTTGAAGGGAGTTGTTAAACATTAACATTAAATCTTTTCGTATCAAAGCCAATCTCCTTCAAAGCGAACTTGCCGAAAGGCTTGAAGTTAACCAGTCCGCGGTAAGCCATTGGGAAAACGGCGATACAAAGCCTTGCAAAAAATATGTTGAAAAGATGTGCGCTCTTTTTGGCTGCACCGCTGACGAACTGATGGGAGGTGCTGAAAAATGACCGCCGCGGGAACAATGCCCGTTGATGAATTTTGCGAAAGGCTTGGAATTAAAAATCCCGGCTCATTCCGTAATGGAATGAGAGAAGCCGCAAAGAAAAACAGGCCGTTCTTTATTGGATATGCCTATTTTACAGGTAAAGAATGGCGCTACATTATACCGAGAGAACCGGCGGAGTTTTTCCTTACTCACGGAAGACTTCCGGACGAAGCAGTTTATCTCGATGAAGATTATTAAAGGAGAATGAAAAAATGTTTGAACCTAAACACTATGAAACTCATTATTATCCGCATTACTTTTTCGTTCGTCACGAAATGGTAAAAACCCCTAACTGTAGCTATCACTATAAATATGCTGTTTACGAAGCGGTTGACCGTTTCCCTAAATACAACGATTATCCTGCGGATTATGATGAGCACCTCGTTGCTTTCGTTGAAGAAGATAACGAAAAAGGCAAAGCATACGCAGAAATTCTTTGCAATGCTTTAAATGCCACGATAGACCCTTCCACCATAAAGGAATGGGGACATCCTCGCGAATATTATTTGCCAAAGGAGAAAAAATGATGAACCCTAACGCTTTTGTTGAGCTTATAAATAAAAAGAAAAAGTTTTACGGCATAAATTTTTTTGATTTTCTGGACAGAATCGAAATGTCCGAATCTTCATACAAACGCAGAAAAAAAGACCCCGGCAAATTTACTCTTGCCGAAGCCGAAAGAATTATGAACGTTCTTCAATTCACCGAAGGCGAAAGAAAGGAAGCTCTTTTATGAAATACAACAAAGACAAAGTTGAAGAGGCGAAAATCCTTTTTGCCGAAATTCTTGAACTTAACCAGGAACTTCCGGAGGATAGGTGGATAACAATAAGTCATACCGGAAGCAGTGGTTTGCTTACGGTTGTTTTTTGGGCAGAAGACGAAGAATGTGAACCGTGTTACGGAAACGGCGATCGCCTTACGGTAAACCTTAGAGAAGAAAAACGGAGAGGCTATTATACTCTTAATACATTTGCTGACATAACAGCAAAAATGCAGGAATGGAAGGAGCTTTATTGCAAATGAAATGTTTCGAACTTGCTTCAATTGTTTGTTTTTTGCTTGCAGTAACCGCAAACGATAATTGTATCGGCGGAATAATGCTTGTAATGGCACTCGGCGGAATCTGCGCGGTTCTTGCCGCTACCCTTCCGAAACACAGAAAGAAGGTGCGCCGAAAATGAGTTTTAAAGACGGATCATCGAAAATTCCTCACAACTGTAAAGGTTGCATATATAGAGACAGCCATGGCGACAGAACTTGCGACTATCTTCTTATTACTGGGAAAATCCGCGGTGGCACCGCAGAGGAATGTAACCATTACGAGCCGGCTTTTACCGGAAGTCAAAAACGTGCCCAAAGAGCGGCAATGAGAAAGAAGGGAATCACATAAATGTATTCTGCATTAAGAAAAGATAAAAATTTTTCCTGCCGAAAACTGGCAAAGGCTCTTTCGGAAAAATTTCCGGTTATAAACGCCCAGGCAATAAGCTATGCGGAACGTCCGCGGGATTCCGGCATTACTTACACAATGGAAGCACGCCGTTATATCGACGACCTTTGCAACCCTGCTACAAAGCGCAGGAAGGAGCAAAGAAAATGCACGGAACATTTGTCGGTGTGGTTGCCGGAAGGCTTTAGAGAGCTGTTAAACACCCTTAAAACAGCAAGAGGATTCAACACCGTTCACGATTATATAATTTTCCTCATCAACGAAGATAAAAAGTTCATAGAAAAAGTCGCCTGCTCCGCGGCAACGGAAACAAGCGACAATACGAAAAGTGGTTTCACCAAGAATATACCAAAAGATGAGGAGGATGTCAAATGATTTCTGAAAAAACAATGCAATCCGTTAAAGATGTTGCCGAGGCCGTTTGCCTTCTTTCAAATTATTACCGCGAAAAAGGAATTAAAGACCGGGCAACTTCGGCTTACATAACCGGCGGAGCTTACCCTGCGCTTTATCTTCACGTTGGAAAATTTACCGATGAAAACGGAAATTTTGAAACAGCCGAAACTCTTGAAATTCTTCTTGATGATGAATATAAATTCGGGAATACTTTTGCCGAAGTTGCAAGCGCCATTCACAGAGAAATGGAGCGGGTGGAAAATGGATGATTTATCCTGGGTAAAAGTTTCCATAAGCCTTTTTGATAATAAAAAAATAAAGCATCTGCGAACTCTTCCGGACGGCGACAGAATTGTGCTTTTCTGGATCATGCTCATAACGCTTGCAGGGCATTGCAATTACGGCGGAAAAATCTTTTTTATGGAAGACATTCCGTACACGCCGAAAACGCTTTCCGTCGAAGCGGATATAGACGAAGCTGTTATACAGCTTGCGCTCGAATCTTTTAAGATGCTCAAAATGATAGACATTGACGAAGACGGATTTATCTACATCCTCAATTGGGCGGAATACCAGAGCGACGAAAAACTTTCGGAAATCCGCGAAAAAAACAGACTTCGCCAACAGGCTTTTCGGGAAAGACAAAAGGCTCTTGCACCATGTAACGTTACACGTAACGTTACGCGTAACGCACAAGAGAGAGAAGAAAGAAAACAAGATATAAATATTCTTTCATTCTTTCCGCGCGTGTGCGCGAGTAATAATATAGAAATTCCTGCGGAGGTTGTTATTTCTGATGATGAACTTCGGTTGCTTGCGGAGGAACTTACCAAAGAAGAATTTGAGCATTATATAACCGCTGTTGCGGATGCGGAAAGAAGCGGAAAACATTACACAAAAATTTCGCATTATCAAGCGATTATAAAAATGGCTCAAATGGACAGAAAAAAAGCGGATGCTATTAAAAAATATAAAAGTCCGCAAAAAAAAGCAGCGAGCGCACCCAGTTTCGATTTGGAAAAAATTGAAAAAATGATGGCCGCGGCGGACTGCGTGATTTGAGGAGGCATCAGCTTTGAATAAATGGTACGGAATCGGAAGGTTCGGCAAGGACCCGGAGCTTTCCACCACAACCACCGGAAAGAAAGTTTGCAGATTTTCTCTTGTGGTTGAAAGAAAATTTAAAAAAGAAGGCGAGCGGGAAACTGACTGGCTCGATTTTGTTGCCTGGAACGCGGCGGAATTTATATCTAAATATTTTTCGAAAGGCGATTCGATTTATGTTGAAGGCGAATTGCAGACCAACGTTTTTGAAGGAAAAGACGGGAAAACACATAAGCGTTTTGAAATTGTTGTTGAAAACGCGGAATTTTTACCGGGCGGAGGTAGCGGAAGATGAAACCGGAAGATTTTGAAAAAGGTACGAAGTTTATTGCGGCGGCAACCGGATTTATTTTTGAAGTTCTTAAAATTGAAAAAGCGCTTTTTGCAGATTCGTACAACGTAACGATAAAAAACCTTGAGAACGGAAGAAAAAGCGTTCACGGTCTTAATTATCTTTCAAAATTAGACCTTCACAAGGTGAAATGATATGGCAAGCGTATTTTTTAAAGTACCCGGAAAACCGCAGGGAAAAGCAAGACCGCGAGTTGTCGGCGGTCACGCCTATACTCCGCAAAAAACAAAAGATTTTGAACAGGCCGTTGCCTGGGCGTTTAAAGCCGCAGGCGGAAAAATAATGGACGGCTATATCAAAGTTACCGTTACGGCTTTTTATGAAATTATAAAATCAACAAGCAAGAAAAACCGTGAACTTATGGAGCGGGGAATTATTCTTCCAACCGTAAAGCCGGACATTGACAACGTTATAAAAGCTGTGCTCGATGCGCTTAACGGAATAGCTTACCGGGACGACAACCAGGTTGTCCAATTAAAGGGAGCAAAGTTTTACGGAAAAGAACCTTGTCTATATATTGAGGTGAAAACCTATGATGAAAAAACCGGACCCGAAAACTGACCCATGTTTTTATTGTACGACTGAAACCGGAAGATGTCCGCATTGCCACGGAACTTGCGAAAGGTTTGCCGAAGCCCAGGTTCTTAAAGAAGCGGAGAAAAAGAAGAAAAAGGAATTTGACAAAGAGCATTCCTATTTTATGACGGAAGCTCAAAAAAATATCACGATTAAAAATCAAAAAAAGTATAACCAACACGGAACAAGGAGGAAATGATCTTGAAAGGAAAAATCCAAAATTTTGTTGTAAAAAGCCTTAGCTTTGTATTTTCGGTTCTTATTATTGCTGTTTTGTTTGCTTTTCTCGCCTGCATTGCCGTGGCGCTTTTGGCGGCGATAAAATTCTTGCTTGGAATTTAAGGAGCGGGGAATGTGACAAATTATAAAAAGATGCTTCGCTTTGCCGGAGAAAGTTTCAGCATTGAAAGAGCGGTTGAAGCATTTACAAGAAACGGCGAAAAGCCTTGCGTTTTCTGCGGAAAGAAATGCTGCGGTGATTGCAAGGCAGGCGTTAGAGAATGGCTTTTACAGGAGGCGGAAGAAGATGGCTGAATTAAAACCTTGTCCTTTTTGCGGAAACACAAACTTATTTATAGGTACTGAAGCGGAAATTGAACTTCAAGACGAAGAAGACAAAAATTACAGAGCAAATAGCCATACATATTGCGTGTGTTGTGACATACATGGTGGCGGTTGTGGTGCGTCAAGTGGCTATCGTTTTACTGTTGACGAAGCAATAGAAGCTTGGAACAGGAGGACTAAAAAATGTACGAAATAAAGAAAGATGGCGTGCTCAAAATGAGCACCGAAAGCGAAAAGTGCATTTACACAAAAGAAATCCGTGCTCAAATAAGAAGAGCTGGTTTTAAAATTTATAAAGACGGTAAAATTTTTAAGGAGTGAGAAAAATGTCCGCCGATAAAATTCAAAATGCCGAAAACATTAGACATGGAATTGAACTTTGCAAAGATTATTTGCTCGAAGCAATGTATAACGCCAATGATCGAAGCATGGAAGGAGAGGGAGATTTTATGGAAAGCTCCCAGCTCGCAGATTTTTACGAGCGGGTTGTGGCGGAACTTGAAAACTTTATTGAATCCGCAATTATCAGCGAACCGGGAATTGATACTTTCGACCAGGCAATGCTTCACGAATCCGCAAAACAAACCGTTATGAAACGAATTGGACTTAAAAGTTTAAAATGAACACCTATAAAATCAAACTTGATAAATACGGAATCAGCGATGCCGCATATAAAGAATTAAGAGCTTTTTGCTTGCAGTATGATGAAAAGCTGGCAAGGCTTAATGATTCTTACAGCTTAAAATCGCCAAATCTTTCGGGAATGCCGCACGGTTCGGGAATTTCGGACCCGACAGAGCGCGCGGCGGAACTTGCGATAAAATATAAAGAAGATATCGACCTTATCGAAAAAATCGCAAAAAAAGTTGACCCGGAGCTTGCGCCATTTATTATCAAAAACGTAACTTCCGAAAAATGCCCGCCCTGGGTTTTAAAAACCCGGTACGGAATGGAAATCGGAGAAAAAACATTCAACAAAAAGCGCAGGGAGTTTTATTATCGCCTTGCGTTGGAAAAACAGATTATTTAAGGAGGTTTTGAAAGTTGGAAGAAGAAAATGGAACATTAAGCTCGGAAGAACAGCTTGCGCTATTTGTAAATTTTGTTGATTTTAAAGATTTTAGAGAAAGGGTAAACCAGGCAATAAAAGAACTTTCCGAAATTCTTCAACCGATTGTAGATTGGTTTTTAGATACTTTTAAGACTGTATTTGATGAAAATAACGGCCATGAAGTATTTACAACATGCAGAGATCCGCGATATCAAAGAATCGTTAGTCTTGCGCTTTATCATCCAAAAGAGCGGGTGAGAAAGAAAAATATCAGAAGAATAAAAAGAATTGCAAAGAAAATGAGGAAAATAAAAAAAGGAGAATGACAATGCGTGAAATAACAAATTGTCGAAACTGTGGCGCACCGATTATTTATGGGGAAAAAACTTGCGAATATTGCGGCACGCCTTACAACAAAATTTTTACAGAACATGCAAAAGTTGATATTGATAATGAAATCAACAAATGCGTTGCTGAATTAAACAAATTGCAATGTGAACAAAGAATACTTGAGCGTAATGCTCAACTTATTGCAATGATCCCGGGAATTTTTAAGGAGGTATAAACTGTGGAAGAAAAATACGGCTTTGGGCTTTCTGATGGTAACAATTCAAAAAGTCTTTCGGAATTAATTGATGAAGAAACATTGGAAAAACTGAAACGAGAAATCAAAGAAGAAGTTGAGAATATTGAAGGCCCGGAAAAACTTGCTAATTTGATGTGGAAATTTGTTTTGCTGATGTTTTTGACAAAAGACACTAAAGAACAAAGAGCAAAATGTGGATGCAAACCAACTCTTGAGCTGGAAGAAATGTTTCCAATTACTTTTCTTGAAACTCTGACGCAAGATGTAAGCGATGATTACAAGTTGAACAATTTGGTAAACCCAGACAGTTCGGAAAATGTTACAAAGAATATGAAGGGAGACGACAATGGTAAGTGATTGAATTATTAAAAAAGTTGTTAGGAATAAAATCACCTTCCGAAGTAATGATAAAAGAAACCAATAGACAACTGGGAGAGGTTGGCATTATTCGGTGCAACAAAAAAGTGATCGTCGTAAACGGTGAAATAATTTGCATTGACGCTA
Source organism: Clostridia bacterium (assembly GCA_045536915.1). GTDB lineage: Bacteria > Bacillota > Clostridia > UMGS1810 > UMGS1810 > RGIG1828. Next base: position 2,150 of record JAZSOL010000191.1, on the reverse strand, counting down.
ATGATGCCTTAGAAATATTTGAACGGTTTAAAGAGGGGTAAAACAATGCCTAAAGTATATTGCGCTGAAATAGAATGCGAATATTACAGTGAAAAAGGCTGTAAATCAAAAGAAATAAACGTTTCTGCCGGACATATTCACACAATACATCAAGGATTTGCACGTCACTGGGTATGCAAGACTTTTAAAAAGAGCAAGGAAGCAGAAGAAATTTCTGAACGGCTTAAACCCTATTTGGACAAGATTAAAAAAGGAAAGAATGACAGTGTTTAAGTGTATATGCGCTTTTTGTGGCAGAACCTTTTATAGTTGGAAACCGTCTTGGTGGTGTAAAGATTGCAGCCCTTTTAGAAGAAAGGAGAATGACAATGCGACCTATTGATGCTGAAGCACTTGAAGAAGAAATCATTAAAACAATGCGTTATGTTCCGAAAGATGCAGTTTTAGATGTTGCTTGTATGGTTAATCGTGCTCCCACCATTCCGTTATCTGATAAAAGAAATTATGAAGCTGAAACAAAAGAGCTTGTGAAAATCTTTTTAGAAAACTTTTCTGGAAATGAAAAAGAAATTGAAGCTTTTTGCGAAATGCTTGTTAAAAATTATGTTGTGGTTCTTTTGGGGCCAAAAGATTTCGGCATAAAAGGACCGCCCGGGCCGAGAGGTGTAAAAATCCCTGTTATAAACATGGAAGATGTTCCGAAAATTATGGAGGAGCTTCCTTCCGTGGAAGAAAATCCGATTCTTATGGCAGTAAGAAAGGAGATGGAGAAGTGAAAGTATTAAGCCTTTTTGATGGAATATCTTGCGGAATGGTTGCTCTTGAAAGAGCGGGTATTCCGGTTGAAAGATATGTTGCCTATGAGATAGAACCTAATGCTATAAAAATCAGTAAAAAGAACTATCCACAAATTGAGCATTGCGGAGATGTAACAAAAGCGGATTTTACACAGTATGAAGGGTTCGATTTGGTAATTGGTGGAAGCTCTTGTCAGTCACTTTCTATTGTTCAGAGCAAAACAAGACAACATCTTGACGGAAAAAGTAAACTGTTTTTTGAATATGTGAGGGCTTTGCAGGAAGTTAAACCTAAATACTTTTTGTTTGAAAATGTGGCAAGTATGAATGAAGAAAGCAAAAAAGTTATTTCTGAATTACTTGGCTGCCAACCAATATTTATAGATAGCAAAGATTTTTCAGCACAGCAACGCCCCAGATATTACTGGACGAACATTCCGGTTGATTATTCGGTGACATGCAGTTTAAAAAACATTTTGGTTCTTAAAGACATTATGCAAAACAATGTCGACGAAAAATATTATTATCATTTTCCGCTTATTGATGTGGATATGAGAAAGCAAGTTTGTGCAACGATGGTTTACAAAATCCATGAAATGCATAAGCGTGTATTTAACCCCAATTTTAAGTGCCATACATTAACTTGCGTTAGCGGTGGAAATCAACAAAAAAAAGTTATGGACAATGGCAGGGCAAGAAAACTGACACCTTTGGAATATGAAAGGCTGCAAACACTTCCTGACGGATACACAGAAGGGGTTGCTGATAGTCATAGATATACTGTGATCGGCAACGGCTGGACTGTTGATGTTATTGCTCACATATTCACATATTTGAAAGGAAAATAACAATGGCAAATGAGTGGGTTTTGGAATGGATAAGTGTAAAAGACAGGTTACCGGAAGCAGGTTCTTATGTTCTTGCATATCTTGACTTTGGTTATGGATATAGCATTACAACAAGTATTTACATTAAAAATGGTTTTGTAACGGGTGAAAAAGATGTAACTCATTGGATGCCGTTACCACAGCCGCCGAAAGGAGAATAAACAATGCCTGAAGAAGTATTATATATTTTATTTATCGCAATGGTTGCGGTGATAATGGTAAACATTGTTTGCGCTTTTAATCATAAAAGGTCAGAAAAAGACTGCAAAAAATGGAAAGACTTTTATTATGACCTTTTTGTCTGCAACGCACGCAGATTTTGGCTTACTATGGGCGCATACGAAGCAGCAGAAGGAAACAAGCTTTATCTTGACCTTGAAGGCATTAGGCTTGTTATTGATAACGGAGAAATTGAAGGGTGGTATATACCTTGAAGGTTGGCTTAATAGATGTTGACAACCATAAC
>JAZSOL010000123.1:0-2832 GCA_045536915.1 Clostridia bacterium | reverse complement strand
GCTTGAGCTTCTGTTCTTCCGTAAGGTCTGCAATAGGGCTCGGATTGTAACCGGCATTTACTCCCATAAATTCATAGCAGGCTCTCATAGGTGCGGCAAGTGAACCGTCATATGGGAACATAACCTCTAAAATGGCATTAGCCGCAAGCATGTCCTTCTGAGCATCCTTTACCTTGCCCTCGTTAAGCTTTTTAACACCTCTGATATAGAGGTCGGGCAATACATTATATGTACCGCCGATAATGCCGTCCGCTCCCGAAAGAAGACCCGACAAAAACATTTCGTCTCTTCCAGAATACACCATGAAGTCTTCGCCAAGTGCTTCTTTAATTCTGCCCATCATGTAATGGTCAGATCCGGTAAACTTAAGCCCCTTTACGTTCGGAATTTCAGCAAGACGTTTAAACATAGGCACCGAAGGCGGATAGTCAGCCGTTTTGGCATATATCACAAACGGCAAATCACTTGCCGAAGCAATCTCTGCATAGTATCTGTACATCTGATCGGGAGTAAGCTTATAGTAATATGATGGCACTCCCGAAACCCCTGTGCATCCGCATTCTTCGGCGTGCTTTGCAAGACGTGCCGACACAGTTGGCGACACACACGCCACATGAGCCACCACAGGCAGACGATCGTTTACAATAGCGGTAAATTCTTCCACAGTGCGCATTCTCTCTTCCGGAGTCATATAGGGTCCGTGTCCGTTACTTCCTGTAAAGTAAAATCCTCCCACACCCTGAGAAATATGCCATTCTATCATTTCTTCGGCACATTTTCTGTCGAAAAGTCCGTTTTTGTCAAAGGGTGTCATGAGTGCGGGAATAACTCCGCGATAGTCTTTAAGTGCGAAATTCATAATAGTGTCCTCCATGATTTTAAATATATTTTATTTTAATTTCATTTTCAGATTATTTATACAAATAAATTATCCGCTATTTGTCAGCTGTTGACCTTGAAGCTTACAAAAAACATTTTGGTTGTGACATATTGCCCGAAAATTGTCTGACATTATCTTCTGATTGCATTTGAAATGCCGATGTGTTATACTGTATTAAAAGGAGGGAACAGCATGCCGATTATATTTGATGCCGCCTACAGATTCAAGGGAAAAGGCGAATACGATTCAAAACCGCATATTCACAATAACTGCTGGGAAATAATTCAGACCTTTTCAAGTGACGGCTCCATGATAATGAACAACAAAATGTACCCCATGCTTTTCGGGTCTGTGTATCTTATCAATTCCAATTATCTTCACTATTCTTCTCCAAAAGATGCAGAAAACTATCTGAGAAACAAGATTGCCATAAGCGACAGCTACCTTGAAAACATACTGAAAAGCTGTCACGGTGAATTTATTATAGATATTTTCAAAAAGGATATTGGCCGTCAATACACTCCGGATCTTCAGAAATCTCAGGAAATAGACCGTTTGTTTTCGTCGGTAAACAGCCTTGTGAAAAAAGATAAAAACGAAAACATTTTTGAAATAACAATTCTCCTTATGCAAATGCTCAGCCTGATTGTAAAATCTGATGATCTGGTGATTTCAAACTATTCATCAACTCTCACCTCAATACTTGTATATATCGATCAGAACTTTACAGACGATATAACCCTTGATGAAATTGCAAAGCACTTTTTTATAACCAAGTCATATCTTTGCAGATTATTTAAAAACAATCTTAATCTTACGGTTATGGAATACATTCTTCTAAAAAGACTTTCCCATGCAAAAATGCTTCTCAAAACCACCGACCATCCCATATCAAACATTGCATACGAATCCGGATTTTCAAGTGCATCCTATTTTAACCACATTTTCCGCAAAAGCGAAAATATGACTCCAAAGGAATACAAACACATTGTAGAGCAGATTGCAATAATAGAATAGCTCACCATACAGCGGCTTTAAAGCCGCTGTATTTTTATTTGCGTATTATAAGAGTGAGTCCGTTGGTACTGCTGTTTGCCTGAGCCCAGAAAACCTCGTCACCGGGCAGAATTTCATCGAAGGATATTACACTTACTTCTTCTGTTTTTGCATCATACAAATAACAACGTGCCGAATCAGATACCGCCATTGTTCGTTCTACCGGAACTGAGGCAATTGTTGAATAGTTGTCAGTGTATACCACATACTGCTGTTCGGGTGATGCTGACTTGGAAAAACGCGGATACAAAGCAAGCGAAAGAAGCCGTGTGTCAATAGTAATGCTGCTTGTGCTTGCAGTAAGGTCACCTGTGGATTTTGATTTTCCGAACACATAGGCTCTTTCCGAAGACACATAAGTGGCAGAACCGTTTTTGAGTGACACGGGCTTTGCTAAGTTTATATTAACCTGAGCGCTCAAATTTCCAAAGCTGTTGACCGGGGCCAGCGCATCCTCATAATATCCGTAGCAGCTTGCTTTACCATAGCTGAACACAACGGTAAAGCTTCTGACCATGCCGTGTGAATCGGTGCTGTAGCGCAAAACGTCACCGGGCTTTAGCTGTGCAAACGACGTTCCTTCATACATACCGCATATATTTTCTTTGAATTCTGCTTTTTTCTCATTACCGTCAAATGAATAACCGAATCCGTATAATCCGGCAAAATTTCCGTCTTTGTCAAAATGTCGCATGGCTCTTCCATCATCACGGTAGCCGGAATCTGCCGGCATCAGTAGCTCACGCAGTATGCCTTTTTCATAAACCTGCAGTTTTATGTATGCATCACCGCCTGAAAGCACGGTTGTCGGCTTTGATGCCACAACGCAGTTAACCGGAAGCACGCCGGTCTGATTTGCAGTTTCAAGCGACATCGGCATAGAATTGCGGTCTATA
>JAZSOL010000231.1:0-2920 GCA_045536915.1 Clostridia bacterium | reverse complement strand
GATGCCCACATCGTCCCGGACGTACGATGTTTTCTGCTAACGGGACGATGTGGGCTCGTCCCCTACGAGATTATTCAATTATCAAACACCCCCATAAATCGAAATTTATCCACATTGTAATTTCATTTTTAGATTCACTCCAAATCGTGTATCTGTGCGTTTTTAACGACTTTATTTTGGGAAAATGGGGAAACTCAAAAATATTTTTCAAAATCTTCCATATATATGAGATTCTCACCTGCAACATATTTTAGTTTCAAACATAAACACGTTGATAACTAAAAAATGAATAGTTGATAACTAAAAAAATGAAAAGGAAACTCAAAAAGCAAAAAAATTCCTTGACAAATTAAGATAACTTTGATATAATGTGAATGTTGCAGTTTTCTTGGATACATAAGAAAATCTGCATATGAGGATTAAGCGGTTTTGCTCCTCCCCGGGGTTACCTCTCCCGTGTAAAAATTATGAGGTTAAAACTTAATATGCGGATATGGCGGAATTGGCAGACGCGCATGGTTCAGGCTACGCCACCTCGGTGATTAAATAGGTTAAACCGGATTTATCCGTTTAATATGTGAGGATTAAGCTCTTTTGCTCCTCCTCGGGTTACCTCTCCCGTGTAAAAATTAAGAGGTAAAAACTAAATATGCGGATATGGCGGAATTGGCAGACGCGCATGGTTCAGGTCCATGTGAAAGCGATTTCATGCAGGTTCAAGTCCTGTTATCCGCACCAAAATCGGAACAGATTTCATACTCTGTTCCGATTTTCTTTTATGCGATACTCTTATAGTCACCGCTGTGTGCAAGGACTATATTTCCTTCTTCATCAAACAGTTCTCCATAGTATTCTCCAAACGGTGCTTTCATTGCAACTACTATGGATAGCTCGTTATCTTGTTCGAGGATGATAATTTCGCTGATTAACAATCTTAAATTTGCATTGCTTATGGCTCCATCCTTGATAATTCCGTCTAGTATATCTATGCTATTTTTAATTTCTGTCTTTCTTTTTTTGATGGTTTCATCAAGGTTTTTTATTGAATCAATCTTCTTTGTAAGGTTTTCAATCTCGTTCTTTCGTTTAGCTATCATATTGTCATAAGCTTCACGATTTTCCTTATCTGTAATTCTCTCCATAAGTATATTTTCTATATCTTCTTTAAGGACAGATATTTTATTCTTCATATCAGAAATCTTTTTCTCTGTATTAGCTTTATTTTTCATTATGGCTTTTACATCCTTTTCAATAGATTTCCAATTTTCTTCAGCCTGAGACTTAATCCTTAAAAGCTCCTTGTATATCAATGCATCCAGATCTCTCTCCTGAACTCTGTGAGATGTGCAGTAACCCTTATATCTGTGATATCCATTGCATACATATTCCACTCGTTCAGGTTTATCTCTCCATCTTCGTATTTTTGCTACGAAAGTGCAACCACAATCTCCGCATTTTAGCAGTCCCGCATATCTGTGATATGGTTTTCCACTACTTGCTCTGACATTGTTTTGCTTCTTTGCTTCAATCAATTCTTGTACCTTATCCCACGTATCCTTAGGGATTATTACCGGAGCAAAGTTTTCGTGTTTGAATTGCTGCTCTTTCGGTACCTTTCTTCGAATGCCTCGTGCTTTATCACATTCTTCTTTATGGTCATAAAATGTGCCAGTATAGAACTCATTTATCAAAACTCTTTTTACGGCAGTTGAATCCCACAGATGCTTTTGGGTAATTGCAGGTTTATTATACCCTTGCTTTTTCTTGTTGTATAATAATTGATAGTATGAAGCAGATTTCTTACCCTCGTTATTCAATTTTTCAGCTATTGCTTTAAATCCATAGCCACCATCGAGATACAGAGAATAGATTTCTTTTACAATCTCTGCAGGCTCTTCCATAATGACAATCTCATTGGTGTTTTTATCTTTGTAATAACCGATAGGCGGCATATTACAAACGCCATGGTCTTTTTGCTTTTGCCTATATCCCTTTTTTACTCTACCACTACCTTGCCTTGCATACAAATGATTAACGAACTTGTTTAGTTCGATTCGCATCTCATCTTCATCATTGAATGTATCAATGTTATCGGTCGCTGTTATTACCCTGATGCCCTGTTTTGTAAGATAGTCAATAAATACTGCAGTTTTGGTATTATGTCTTCCAAGTCTTGACAGGTCTTTAACCAATACAGCATCCATCTTATGTTCGGCGGCTGCTTCATAGATTTCTGCAATTCCATCACGGTCAAAGGTCATTCCGGTGACATTATCATCAAATGATTCTCCAACATAAATGTGTCCGTGTTCTTCAATGTAGTCCATAAGAATGTTACGCTGATTTTTAAGTGAATTCATTTCGCTATCTTCATCTCGTGATAATCTGTAATAAATCCATATTCGCCATTTTTCAGTAATGCTCATTTGGTCTTCCCTCCTTTCTCAAGCAAACACAATACCACAAATCTTTTAATATATCCAGCTAAATATTACACGAAACTTTGCTTTCTTTTTTGACGAGTTTTTCCTCGTAGCATTTAAGCTCCTGGTCTATATAATCGTCGATGACAGATTTAAGAAAAAGATTAAACTGTTCATCAGTTCCTATGTAATAAAATAATACCTCTTTTATCTTAGGACTATTATCTTTTCTCGGCATATACACCTCACCTCCATTTTTATTTTGCAACTACGCATTTGCAATATATGTTGTTATAAAACTCTTACATATCCCTCATATCAACATTTGCTTTTACTCCCATTCTTAAGACACTCTTTGCATAATTTCTTTGTGCCGACTTCCGCTACAGTTCCTGACCTCCTGCCTTGCTTGACACCAACGTCGTATTTCATTTTCTTGGTGCGCTCATATCGTGGCGGCACTTCCCCGAAAATGTATCCCTTGCGGTACGGCTATT
>JAZSOL010000169.1:0-5083 GCA_045536915.1 Clostridia bacterium | reverse complement strand
CCCATGAAAGAATAGTATCAACCTTTTCGGGAAGCATATACCAAAGCTTTCCTGCCGCTTCAGCCTGCTCAAGATTCTTGGCAGCAAGAGGCCAACCGAGAACAAAAGCTCCTGCGATACCAAGACCGTTGAAGCAACCCTGTGTAAATTCCATTATTTTCCAACCATCAATAACATTAAGTGTATCCAATTTACCGAAAAGGCGTTTGCCGTTCTTGAGAGGATGAATCTGCTTGTCATAGAAGGTGATGGCGACAACCCAACCGACAGAGCCTGCAAGTGCGCCGCCAATCCACATAATGATACCGAAAATATCACGGCGGATTGCCATCATAAGAAGCAGGCCGGCTACTATAACAAGGTTTCTTCCCCATTCCTCTCGGCTGTCTTTAGAGAAACAGACTTTAGGCATTCTGCCGTGTTCAGGGTCGTAGGGTGTGTTGAAAATTCGGTATCCTATTTCCTGTACCAAAGGAACGAGTGCAAAGAAGATAACGAAATCATACCATTTATATACAACACCGCTCATTGCAGAAAAGCTTACACCGAGAAAACCTGCGCCGAGTCCGCTCCAGATTGAACCCTTGAAAGCAAGAGCGAGATAGCCGAGGGAAGGATTGTATCTTGGGCTGTCGTGGTCAAGCACGAGACCCATTGTCGAACCGTAGGGCTCCATACCGCCGTAAAAATAGCCGAGAGCACAGGCTGCCGCGAACAGGAAAACATTGTTCATTAAAAGCTCCGAACCGGTATACCATACACAAAGAATACCCATAAAGGCTCCGGGCAACATAGCACCTTTTTCGCCACCGATTGCAGAGCCGCGCATACCCCATCCGAAGCACATAGTAATCATACTGATTGCCAGAAAAGCAAATATATTTTGAGTTTCCATATGCAATACCCTTTCTTTGTTTTAGTTCTTTTCTACACGAACAACCGCATAGCCGATTTTCTTGCGTCCGCAGGTATAAACCATATGGAGAAGATTATTCTCCGCAACAATTGAGGGATATGAAAATTCAACACCGGGTTGAGTCTCAAGGTCAATGCGGACGGGGTATGTAGCACCGTTATCCTCGGAAAGGAAAAGGCACAGAGGTGTGCGGTCACCCCAGTTTTCACTTACGGGATTGCAAATCAATCCCAAAACACCGCAATCGGTCATTGCCGCACCGATACCGCTGTTATTATTGGGCATATCAGTGGGGCGCGCTACAGACCAGGTGCGTCCGAAGTCTGTTGACTCGCTGCGATAAATCCAATTAAGGTTTGTACGCGCAAGCATATAAACTCTACCGTCGTGTGACTGGTCTTCCCATATCGCAGGCTGAATCAGGCCCTCACCGTCCTTGGGAAGCTCTTCCTTACGGTTGCATATCGTGCCGTCGGGAAGTTCAAATGCAACTGGAGCAGACAGTTTCCATGTTTCTCCGTTATCTTCGCTGCAGTCTGTCCAGGATTCCCAACGGTCGCACAAATCCTCAGTTGAGCCGGGAGCAAGAAGTGTACCGTTTGAAAGCCTTATCATCTGATTTTTAACGGGTCCTCTTCCGCCGATGTCACCCGGGACAAGTTCCTTCGGTTCTGTCCATGTTTTGCCACCGTCAAAAGATACCGTTTTCATTGAGTACCAATGACCTTCATCAATACCGCTTTTGTAAATCAGCGTAAGAACACCGTTCTCAGCAAAAAGAGTCGGGTTCCAGTCCGCCTCGCCATCATCCGGAGTTACGGGTACCGGCGTGCTCCATTCTCCGTTACGCTCAGCAAACCATATACGCACATTCGGATTCTTTTCTTTGATACCGCCGAACCAGGCGGCTGTGGGTTTACCGTCGCAGATAGCAACTGTGGCTGCATGACATTCTCCAGTTTCTTCGTTGATACCTTCGGTTGCAAGGTATTCCTGATATAAAAGTTCTGCCTTAATCATTTGAATCATCTCCTCGTCAGAAAGTAATAAATAGTATAAAGCCCAAAAACGAAGTATCCTTATTTTGGGCTTTAACTTGTTATCAACAGCCGTGAAGCTCTTTATAAATACGGATAACCTCCTGTAGGTCCTCCTCTGTGTCTACGCTGACAGCTTTGTAATGAGCCGGTGCGGGAACGATTTTGATTTTATATCCGTGTTCAAGAACCTTAAGCTGTTCGAGGGACTCTGCCTCTGAAAGAGGAGTGGGAGCAAGTTTGGTATATGTATTAAGAAAATCGTGTGTATATGCATAAATGCCGATATGCTCAAAATATCTTGCTTCTTCCTCGTGACGGGGATACGGAATAGGTGAACGTGAGAAATAAATTGCATATCCGTTTACATCGCTGACAACCTTGACTACGGTGTTGTTGAGAATATAGTTTTCATCCCCCGTAATTTCCAGGCTACCTGTTGCCATAACGCAGTCCGGACTGTTAATCAGTGCAGAACCGATATCATCAATTATTTCGGGAGGAACGAGAGGCTCATCCCCCTGAATATTGATAACATAATCACAGTCGTAATTGCTTGCAGCCTCTGCAACTCTGTCCGATCCTGTGGGATGGTTGACACTTGTCATAACAGCTTCGCCACCGAAAGCGATAACAGCATCATAAACACGCTGATCATCAGTTGCAACAACAACCTTACTGAGTACCTTTGACTTGCTTGCATTTTCATAAACATGCTGGATCATAGGCTTTCCGCATATATCCTTAAGAGGCTTGCCCGGAAGACGGGAAGAACCGTAGCGGGCAGGTATAACACCTAAAACTTTAGCGCTCATATCAAAATCTCCTTTAATTAAAAATTGTATTTTTCACGGATAGCGTTTCTCATCTTGTTGAGAGAAAACGGCTTGATTTCATCGCAGATGCGCTCACGCATCTCTTTGCCTTCATCGGTATTCTGCGGAGCAGAGGTGAATTCAAGAGTTACACCGAGCTCTTTACAGATGCGGTCAACAAAAATCGGCCAAAGCTCACCGATATCGCCGATAACGGGAATGCTGTTTTCAAGGCGTGTAAATGCTGACATTTCCATACGGAACGGGATCTTTGTGAGCTTTGTCTTTGGAAGACCTTCATTGATTGCTTTCTGTATAAGCTCGCTCTGCTTGTTGAGATCCCATGAACGCTTAAGGTTTTCATCAAGGTCAAAACGGATGAGAGTCTTATCCTTGAGGCTGTATGTAGGAAGACCATTCATTGAAGCCCATATACCGTGACCTGTGTATGTTTCAAAGGGACCGTCGTGGATTTCTTGAGTAAGAGCAACAGCAGATTCAATAATGACATCAGCCTCAGAAAGCATTTTGGCAATACGCTTGCAACGTTGACTTACGGGAATACTGTCTGATATGCAAAGACCGACCTGACCGCCGCCGATGAGCTGGGGAACACTGACAAGGACAGGAACACCCTTGATTGCACCCGCACCGATCATTGTGTTCGGGTCAGCACCGAGACCTGCAACATACTCAAAGCTTTCTCCGAGTGTTTGTGCAGCAACCATAATTTCTGTTGAAACCGTTTCATTGAAATAACCGACAGGATAAGCCATATTGCCTGCTGCCTTTATGATAACCTTACCCTCTGCCTGTTCGCAGACGGAAACAAGCTCTTCGTCAAGAGGAAGCTCTGAACGGATACGTGCCCATTCCTCCTCGCTGAGCTGTGTAAGCTCGTAAATATTGCCGCGGCAACGGATGTTTTCGGGACATTTGTCGCCGAGAATATCCGCATCGAAGCGTTTTACTCTGTCAAGGGTGCCGCCCATTTCGTGGGAAATTACTGCAGAACTTGTTGTTACGCCGTCAATAAGACCTGCGTGAATAAGAGCAGCAATAAGTGTTGTAACACCTTCGTGAAGATTCGGACCGCTTCCTATAACAGCTGCAACCTTACCGCCGCGTTTTTTTACTTCTATAACCTTTTCAATCGCTGTGTTTAAAAATTCCTTTGTTTCATCAGGGAGTGCCTGATAAAGCTGTTCAACCAAAGCAGGTGATGCCATAGTATATTCTCCTGTTCATAAATACTTAAACATTAATTTTTTTGCCGAAGCAAGCATCGTCGTAGTCTATAGACAAAAGTGTAAAATTGTATTTTCTGTAGAATCCCATCGCTCTTTCGTTTCTCGGTCCGCAGGTAAGACAGACTCCGCAGACCCCTTTTTTTGCCAAATGGTCACACAGAGTGTCAATGAGCTTACCGCCCAGCCCCAGTCTCTGATACTCGGGAAGAATGTTTATATGAAAATGTGCAGGATATTCTTCCTTGAATCTTTCGGGAACATTATATGCTGTCGATGCCCATTCGTATCTGTCATCTCCGTAACTGTCCGAGCGAGGAAGATATTCACTGTCGAAGATCTTTTTGAATCTGTCAAAGTTTTCTGCACAGATTATATAACCTACCACTTTGTCTTTATCTTCAAGCACAAAGCAGTTCTCAGGTTCATGCTCAATGTAATAATCGCAGAATGTGTTATGATAAAACAGTCCGGTCAAATAATTCGGCACTTCCTCGGGCCCTTCACTGTTATCGCACACGAAATGCATATCAGCACGGTCCTTTTCCTCATATTTTCTGATAAATGCCATAAAAACTCACCACCCTCAATCCGGTTTACAGGTATAGATTATCATAAAGGATAAAGAAAAGCAATAAATTACTTGAAATTTTTTGGAAATAAGTGTATAGTAAAGATATACAGTTTTAGGAGCAATTGTTATGAAATTTAAGGACAGTTTAACAAAGAAATCAGTAAACTCTCTGATAAATCTTATCATTTCAACCATGCCGAAAAGGTGCTTCACAACTCGGGAAAGCTCGGACGAGTTTATGCTCACAGGAGACAAAAAATTCCGCTCCGTTCCCGGTGAAAAATGGACTGTCGGCTTCGGTAAAGCATCATATACTCCCGATGATTACAACGAAAAAACATATTATATTGCAGGCTACGATTCCAATAACCCCGTAAAAGGGATACTTGATGACCTGTATGCAAGAGCAGTTTATCTTGACGACAACACAGGCGACGGCGGTGTGATTTTCTGTGCACTTGATTGTGTCGGCATAAGCAGAAAGGACATAAATG
>JAZSOL010000112.1:0-2297 GCA_045536915.1 Clostridia bacterium | reverse complement strand
AATGATTACGCTGTTATTAAAGGTCCGGTAAATCTTAACACAGAGAATCAGAATATGGCATCTCAAGGATGGTACAACCCTAACCAGGGTACTTCAAAAATGGTTTTGAAATATGGTCAGACGGTTACTGTATCTGCTGATATTACTGCGTTGGAGAGGCATGATGACAGGTGTGATGAAAAAATGTTAATTTATCTATTTGAATCCAATGGAAAAAAATCACTTCTGAATGCTTCTTATAAATGGTATGAATTAGGTATAAAGAAACGAGTTTCGCAAACGTTTACAATTAATGACCCAAACTATGATAACTGCGCATGGTATCCGGTTTTCACCTTGAATTCACATACTATAAGAATTGAAAATATTATGATTGAAGTAGGCTCGGCTATGACAGAATATGAACCGTATGCCGAACCGGTGCATCATAACATATATATTAATTCACCGCTTTCGGGAAATGAGTATATTGATTTCAAAGAAAAAAGAGTATTCAGAACAAACGGAGTGGAGAATATTGAGTGCCAACTTCCGAAAATAAGTTCGAAAACAACGATTTTTGAAACGGACATAACTACATTGCCGTCAAACATGTATGGCAAATATGTGAAAAGATAGATGAATAGTATTCAATGCATATTGACTAAAATTAACTTGCAAAAATTTTATTTGAGTGATATAATTAATATATAAGGATAAATATGCAAAGTTTATCGTTCAGGGGACGGCATCAAATTAATCTGTTGTCCCTTGATTGATTCAGAGTTTTAAAGGATGTTTTATATGACAAAAGAATTTGAAATAATGCTCCGTCTTTTCGGGGATTTTTCACTTGGAAGAAAGAGTGATACTTCAGACATCACACCGGAAAGCATACCGGTAATAATTAAGCTTGCGCACACTCAGGGTATATGGACTTGCATATATCCTCAGCTTTGCGATAGCTTTGATATGTCAAAATATAAGATGAGTTTTCTTGCGCTTATGTCGTGTTCGGTACGTCAGAATGAATTTACAATGAAAATTCTTGAAGAAGCCGGTAAAATCGGTTTGGAATATTGCCTTTTAAAAGGTCAGTTTGCGGCATCGCTTTATGCTAATCCGGAATACAGAATATCAAGTGATGTTGATATTTTGATTAATCCGAAGGATGAAAAGAAATTTGCTGATTACCTTAAATCCAAAGGCTATGAAGTCGAAAGCCGCAAAAAGAACGATCACCATCTTAAAGCAAGGCATCCCATAGGAGGTCTTTTGGAAACGCATATAAGTCTCTATAGCCACATTACCGATAAAATCGTTATGGGTGGCAGAGATATGTATGGCGAGCCATATATGAAAGTTGATATCGGCAGCAAGGAAATATATACCCTCGGTATAAATGATAATCTTAATTATTTAACTGCTCACTACATAAAACATCTTGTGACCGGGCAGAGCGGTGTCCGCCAGATGATGGATTTGTTGCTCTATATTATAAAATATGAAAAAGAAATAGATTTTGAAAAATATGATAAGCTTCTTGAGAGTCTGAAATATGATAAGCTTATAAAAACAGTTAAATCCATTGGTGCTAAGTATTTTGGTATGGATTTTGAGCTTTGCAATGATGTGGATATGGATATTTTGCTCACGGATTGCGAAAAATGCGGACTTTTTGCGCAGGCAGCAAAAGGCGATGTGACATTCTATTCGCAATATTGCGCTAAGCGCAAAGAAGTATCAACATTAAAATTGAAGCTGATGTTTCTTTTTAAAAACGAAACAACTGTTTTCAACCGGATTTTCCCGTCTCAACAATCACTTGTTGCACTCGGATACGGTTATGCCAAAAACAAAGCTTTGGTGCCGGTTGCATGGGCACATAAACTGATTGATTATGCTTTCAGAAAAACAAAAAGCATAAATAAGACAGACAACAATCAGCTTTCGGAAAGAGAAAATATGATGAAAGCAATGAATATGCTTGATTCTTAAAAATATTTTGAGGTGAATAATATGGGAAATATTCTTATAACCGGTGCTGCCGGATTCATAGGATTCCATCTTTCCAAAAGACTTCTGGAAAGCGGAAAGAAAATAATAGGTTTTGATAATATTAATGATTATTACAGCACGGATTTAAAATATTCAAGACTTGAAATTCTTGGAAAATACGATGGTTTTGAATTTATAAAAGGCGACCTTTCAGATGAAGCGGAAGTTAATGCACTTTTTGAAAAGTACGAGCCTGAAATAGTGGTTAATCTTGCGGCTCAGGCAGGAGTAAGATATTCTATCGATAATCCGAGGGCATA
>JAZSOL010000050.1:0-47243 GCA_045536915.1 Clostridia bacterium | reverse complement strand
GGGTTCCGAGAATATATAAATAATATTACATAAACAAAGAGGCTGTAGCAAAAATAACGGTTCGTCGAGGACGCCGAACCCTACAAATTGCTGTGTATATATACTATGTACACAATATATGTAGGGGACGGCCTCCCGGACGTCCCGGAAAAATCATTTTGCTACAGTCTCTTTTTGGGGAACAGGGAAAAATGATTCAGAATTGACAAATCTCACCACCCGCAGTACTTTTGTACTGCGAGTGGTGAGATTTGTCTATAGTCAAAAGCATTTTTATAAAGAGAAAATTTTAGAATTTTAAAAGGTACTTTATCACTAATATCAGGCTACCTTTTCAAATGTTTTCAAGATATCCTGTATCTATGCGGAGTTCGTCTTTTTTTGCCGCGCTTGTTGCAAGAAAGTCGCAACGTTCATTTTCGGGGTGGCCGTGATGCCCTTTTACCCATACAAATTCAACATCATGAATTTTCATAAGACGTATTAATTCTTCAAACAGTTCTCTGTTTTTAACCTTTTCTTTCTTGCTGTTTTTCCAGCCGTTTTTCTGCCAGCCGTCAATCCATTTTTTGTTTACCGAATCGGTAAGATATTTTGAGTCGCTGTAGAGAGTTACTTTGCACGGTTCTTTAAGAGCCGCCAGTCCCATAACTGCCGCCAGAATTTCCATTCGGTTATTGGTTGTGCATTCAAAACCTTCGCTCAGCTCTTTGCGTGTGCCGTTGTAGCTCAGAATAACGCCGTAGCCGCCTTTACCGGGATTGCCGCTGCAGGCGCCGTCGGTGAAAATTTCAATGTGTTTCATTAATCGTGCTCCTTGATGGTTATTTGGTCATTGCGTGTGTTGAGTACTCTTCCCGAACGGTTTGCTTTCTGAAGCATAATTTTATCGATTGCAGGATATGTTGAAAAAACAGTCATAAATCCGATAAGCGATAAAACGATTGTTGGAATAAGCATTCCGGCAAGAAGAGGCACAAGCATTGTGAGATAAAGCATTCCTGCGCATATTCCGATTGCTATTGCGGAAATAAGAATGTTGAGCAGAGGTTTTGCAAATGCAAATATGAGTGCATTTTTAAAAAGCCTTGAAAAGCTCAGCTTGAATGTTACCATCATTGTGTATATATAGTAATGCGCCCATGTGTAGATGATTGCAAGAAATGCAACAAATCCTGCCATTACAGACGGGAAAAGGCTTCCTGCCTCCGGTGCATCGAGGGGCATAATGAAAAGGTAAAAATTAAATGCGATGTAAAGAAGAAGATAGCACGCTACATCCATAAGGCTCATAAGAATGCCCTGAGTGTAGTTTCTTTTGAAATGAGTAAAAAAGTCACTCAAAACCCATGTGTGCTCTCTTCGCTGCATATTTCTTGCAACATAAGTAAAGCCGGCTGTTGCAGGCCCTGTGATAAAGCATGAGACCAGAAGTATTATAAGGCTTATCACATCAGGATTAAACGTAAATGCCGGATATTTCAGAAGATCGGAAGCTGATTTGATATCCGGATTAAAGGTGAATGAAAAATACAAGCCTGTTATGAGCGGGAGCAGTGTTATAAAGTATATAAAATTTAATCCGATAAGTTTTGTGAACTTTGCGGCATATATTTCAAAAAATAAAAAGAACCGTCTTTTTTCGGGTTCGTCTTTTGAAATGCCTTTTCCGGGTTTTGTTTCTTTGGTGATAATACCGCCTGTGAATTTTGCCATCTTATTACCTGCTTTCATAAGTTATGCTGATATTGTAACATATAAAATAAATAAAATCAACACAATTAATGATTTTTATTAAAACTATGTACTTTATAGTAGTTTTATGATATAATTTAATTATTAAGTATTCGGAGGGGTAAATATGGCACTCACGGTTTTGATAACGGGAGGTACACGCGGCATCGGGAAAGCGTGCTCGGAAAAATTTATTGAAAATGGATATAATGTTGTTGCAACATATGTTTCAAATGAAGATAATGCAGAAAAAATGCGCATGGCATATGCAGACTGTAGTTTTGAAGCAGTGAGATGCGATGCTTCGGATTTTGGTTCCGTTGGAGAGTTGTTTGGATATATAGAAAAAAAATACGGCGGTGTTGATGTTTTGGTAAACAATGCAGGAATTGCAATGCAGAAAATGCTGTGTGACACAAGCCGTGAGGAATGGGACGGTATTTTTGACGTTAATGTGAGTTCAATGTTCAACACCGTTCATTATGCATCTGATTATATGGTTCATAATAAAAAAGGAAAGATAGTGAATATATCGTCGATATGGGGGATTTGCGGAGCATCCTGTGAGGTTGCATACAGTGCGTCGAAAGCGGCAGTTATTGGATTCACAAAAGCTCTTGCCAAAGAACTCGGACCCTCGGGGATATGCGTGAATTGCGTGGCACCGGGAGTTATCGACACACAAATGAATTCAATGCTCGATGACGAAACCAAAAATGCTCTTGCCGAAGAAACACCTCTTTGCAGGATGGGGAAGGCTTCGGAGGTTGCGGAGGTTGTGTATTTTCTCAGCACCGACAGCGCAGGTTTTGTTACGGGTCAGGTAATAAGTCCCAATGGCGGTATTGTCATATAAAAAAGCGGCACAACGGACGTGTGGTCTGTTGTGTCGCTTTTTGAATGCATGCTTTTAATTTTATATCAGCCTTGCATTACCTGAATTTTTTCAGGGTTTGATTATTTCATGGATTCTTCGTAGGATTTGATCATTTTCTTAACCATCTGACCGCCAACAGAACCTGCCTGTCTTGAGGTTAAGTCGCCGTTGTAGCCCTGCTTGAGGTTAACACCAACTTCAGAAGCTGCTTCCATTTTGAATCTTTCCATTGCGTCCTTTGCTTCAGGAACAATTACACTGTTTCTTGACATAACTTAAAACTCTCCTTAAAAAATAATTGCAAATTGACTTTGCATTTACTATTGTGTTCACAGGAGAGTTTTATATTCAGGTAGTTTTTTGAAATTATGTGCAAAAATTCAAATCAGATTATATCGGCATCTGCATTCGCTTCGTTTTTTGAAATGTTTGCAACCTCCATTTTTGAAATTGATATCTCATAGGCTGTTTTGGTTATGATTTCATCTTCGGATATTTTCTTTTGATATTCTCTTGACTGGATTCTGCCCCAGATTTTTATGTTTTCGCCTACTTCAAGGGCGGAACAGTAGCGTGCGTTTCTTCCCCATGCGATGCACGGAATGTAGTCGGATTTATTGTAGGCTCTGTTTACTGCAATCAGGATGTCGGTTATTTCGCGTCCGAAAGGAGTTGTGCGGTAAACCGGTTTTTTGCAGAGAAATCCGTTCAGGTAAATATAGTTCGGATTATTGCTGATAAATGGCTTTTCGGGGTCGTCTTCAAAAATTATATCTCTTGCAAAAACCGTGAGAATAAGACGGTTGCCCGTTTCGGAATAATTATTGTAGGATCTGAACTGTCCGCTTACGCTGACGCATTCTCCTATGGAAAAGTTCATATTCTGTATGAGTCTTTCAGATACGGTTATATTGATATAGTCGCAAATATCCGAGAGTCTCGGAACTTTCAGCACGAAACTAAAAAAGCTTTCGGAATATATCTCGTGGCTGAAGTATAATTCTGAATTGACATATCCCGTGAGTTGAACCTCGTTATTTACATTGATGTTATCCTGTGTCATTCGGATCATTCCTTTCATGTGTTTTTATTTTATATATATAATTGTTATTCAAAAAATGCAGATTTAGTACACAAACTCATCCAAAAATTCTGAGAAAAATTTCAAATATTTTACCTTTTTCGGATATATATGCCATTTTAAATTATTTCCGGTTAAAATATTTTATGGCATAATAATGCCTTATATTCACACTTTTTTAAAACAAAATAAAAAAATATGCTTCCAAAGAGCAAATAATTGTTGACATACTTAAGATTTTGTTATAAAATATAGTGTGTATGTTTTTAGATTTTATTGGCACAGGCAGACGAGCTTTTGTGTGTGTCATACAAAGAGTATTTTAAAAATGCTCGGAACATTGAAAATTTAATACAGAAAGGAGTTGATACGATGGAAATCACATCAGTGATAATTGCAATAGTTGCAGCAGTCGTTTCTCTCGTTGCAGGGTTCTTTATCGGAACTGCATACAGAAAAAAGATTGCTGAAGGTAAAATCGGCGGTGCTGAAGAAAAAGCAAAAGCTATCATTGACGAAGCTGTTGTAGCCGCTGAAACCAAAAAGAAAGAAGCTTTGCTCGAAGCAAAGGATGAAATTCACAAAAGCAGAGCTGAATTTGAGAAAGAAATCAAAGACAGACGTAATGAATTAAATCGTCAGGAAAGACGAATCCAGCAAAAAGAAGAAACTCTTGACAAAAAGACTGATGCTCTCGAAAAGAAGGAAGAAACGCTCAATAAAAAAATTAAAGAAGCGGATGCCCTTAAAGAAGAGACTGCAAAGGTTAAGAGTGCACAGCTTGAAATTCTTGAAAGAATATCCGGGCTTTCCGTTGAGGAAGCTAAGTCATACTTGCTGAAAAATGTTGAAACAGAAATCAGACACGAAACAGCAATGATGATTAAAGATATTGAAGCTCAGGCAAAAGATGAAGCTGATAAGAAAGCAAGAAATATTATCAGTGCAGCTATTCAGAAGTGTGCAGCTGATCATGTGGCAGAAACAACTGTTTCGGTTGTTGCATTGCCAAACGATGAAATGAAGGGACGAATTATCGGCAGAGAGGGTAGAAATATCAGAACCCTTGAAACATTAACCGGTATAGATTTAATTATTGACGATACACCCGAAGCGGTTGTTTTGTCAGGCTTTGACCCAATAAAAAGAGAGATAGCAAGAATGTCTCTTGAAAAGCTTATTGTTGACGGAAGAATACATCCGGCAAGAATTGAAGAAACTGTAGAAAAATCAAGAAAAGAAATTGAAGCCATCATCAAACAGGAGGGAGAACAGGCCACCTTCGAAACGGGGGTACACGGCTTGCATCCTGAACTTGTCAGACTTCTCGGAAGGATGCGATACAGAACAAGCTACGGTCAGAATGTTCTCAAACACTCCACGGAGGTTGCTCATCTTGCGGGAATTATGGCTTCTGAGCTCGGAGTTGATGTTAAAACTGCTAAAAGAGCCGGTCTTCTTCACGATATCGGAAAATCTGTTGACCATGAGATTGAAGGCTCACACATTGATATCGGTGTTGATCTGGCTAAAAAATATCATGAATCTCAGGATGTTATTCATGCGATTCACGCGCATCACGGAGATGTTGAGGCTCAAACAGTTATTGCATGCATAGTTCAGGCATGTGATGCGATAAGTGCCGCAAGACCGGGTGCAAGAAGAGAAAATCTTGAAACATACATAAAACGTCTTGAAAAACTTGAGGAGATTGCAAATTCATTCTCCGGAGTTGAAAAATCTTATGCAATACAGGCGGGCAGAGAAATCAGAATTATGGTTAAGCCCGAGGATGTTAAGGATGAAGACACCGTTCTGATTGCAAGAGATATAGTTAAGAAAATTGAAAATGAGCTTGAATATCCCGGACAGATTAAGGTAAATGTTATCAGGGAAACTCGCTCTGTTGATTATGCGAAATAAATTTTTATATAGCTACTGAAATTAAGAGCGGGCTTTGAGTGCCCGCTCTTGTTATTCCTGTGACAGATAAACGGAGGGAAAACATTGAATATACTTACAGTTGGAGATGTTTTTGGAAAGTGCGGCGTTGAACATGTTCAAATGGTTCTTCGCGCAATAAGAGAAGAAGAAAACATAGATTTTTGTATTGCAAATGCAGAAAATGCATCGGGTATCGGAATAAGTCGAAGTGATTATGATAACCTCAGTGATGCAGGTGTTGATGCATTTACTTTGGGAAACCATACTTTCGGAAGAAAGGATGTGTTTCATCTTTTTGAAAATGAATATAATATTATTCGCCCGGCAAATTATCCGGAGGGTGTTCCGGGAAAAGGGGCGGTAATTTTAAAATGTAAAGATGTGAAAATAGGAATTATAAATCTGATGGGCAGAGTTGAAATGGGACTTTCGCTTGAATGTCCGTTCAGAGCATTCGACAGAGAATATGAAAAATTAAAAAACGAGTGCAATCTGGTGATGGTTGATTTTCATGCAGAAGCAACGAGTGAGAAAAAAGCTATGATGTATTATGCTGATGGAAAAGCAAATGCCGTTTTCGGCACCCACACCCATGTGCAGACCGCTGATGAAACCATAACGCCGTCCGGTATGGGATATATAACGGATATAGGAATGACGGGTGCTGTTGATTCCATAATTGGTGTTGAAAAGGATATAATACTAAAAAGATTCCTGACATCGCTGCCTCAGAAATTTGAGTATGCCGGAGGCAGAGC
The DNA here is from genome assembly GCA_045536915.1 of Clostridia bacterium. GTDB lineage: Bacteria > Bacillota > Clostridia > UMGS1810 > UMGS1810 > RGIG1828. The sequence continues at coordinate 40,849 of JAZSOL010000050.1, read as the reverse complement.
AGAGCTTTGCGGAGTTGTGTTTTCGTTTGATGAAAATTCAGGGAAATGCACGGGGGTAAAACGTCTCAGAGTTAGATGATGGTTTCGCTAAAAAAGAATTTTTACGCAAAAGAGGTTTTGAAATTGAAAAAGCTGATACCTTTACTACTTATTATATGTATGATTTTTGCCGGATGCGGTGATGATTCGGATTTCATCAGCTCAGAAACAGGCGAAGTTGCAGAGCCTGAAATCGGCGGAACACTAAAAATGGGTTGTGTTCCGGTTGACACGCTTAATCCCCTGCTCACGTTGCATGCGTCGGTGGCGGATGTGTTGTCGCTTATTTATGAAGGAATGTTTGTGACATTGCCTGACCTCACGGTTGAACCTGTGCTTGCTGAGGAATACACGGCATCTGAAAACAACACGGTCTACACAATTAAGCTCAGGGATTCTGTTAAGTTCCACAACGGACGCAGTTTAACAGCTGAGGATGTTGTATCAACGCTTGGATATATAGCAATATACGGTGGAAGATATACTGATGTTGTTGCCGAAATGGAAGCATATTATGCTGAAGGTGATGATACGGTTGTGATACGTCTTAAAAGAAGTATATCTGATTTTGTTAACAATCTTGATTTTCCTGTGTTGCCGACAGGTCTTTCGGATGTGTGGCTGATGCCGGGGAGTACGGCATTTACACCCATAGGAACCGGACCGTATAAATATTCGGGTTCTGTGGGCAACAAGGATTTGCGCCTTGAAGCCAACCGAAACTGGCATTTTAAAGACAAGGGACTGTATATAGAAAAGATAGATGTTTCAATCCTTACGGATGAAGATACAATCGTTTCCGCATTTGATGTTGGTTCAATAGATGTTTTGAGTACATCATGGAAGAATATTTCCGATATGAATCTCACGTCTTCAATGTTCAATGTTTTCGAGTGTGAACAAAACAGATATACTTATATAGGTATAAACTGTAACAGTATGGCTTTTGATTCTGCAAAGGAGAGAAAAAAACTTGCATCTGCAATAGATAATGAGGCTATAGCCGAAGATATAATGATAGGAAATGCCACACCGGCGGTTTCGCCCGTGAGAGAAAGCGTTTATTACAACAGCGATATTGAGGTTGAGGATAAACCTTTGAGCGGACACGACAGACGTGAGGATATTTCAAAGTTGGTTGAGTGCAGACTTCTGTATAATTCCGGAAGCAAAACAAAGTCGAGACTTGCATCAACCATCAAGCAACAGCTTGAAGCAAACGGCTATATCGTAACTCTCGATGAGCAACCGTTTGAGGTATACTCCGAAATGGTAATGCTTGATAAATACGACTTGTATATAGGTGAAGTTCAGTTTGACAACTGCGCAGATATTTCCCGGGTATTCGGTTCGTCGGCTTCAGGAGGGAGACTTTGCAATTACTACAGCACCGAGTTTGACAACCTTATAATGAATCTTGGCAGGATGGGAAATAAAGAGGATAAAACCATAGCCTGGAATAATTTCAAAAGCTATTTTATAAATAATGCAATTCAGATTCCGCTTTATTTTACCAACGGTGCTCTCCTTGTCAACAAAAAAATAAGCGGAACGCCCGCACCGAATATTTCAAATTTATATTACGGGATTTCAAAAATGTATATTGAAGATGATAAATAAACCTACCGGAAGAATATTTTGAATTTAAACGGTGTAAAAAAAGCTCAAAAACATTTGTGCAATTTTCACAAAATTTTTAAAAAACGTCGATATTATAATAAATCGACGTTTTTTTTATGCTAAAAACTATTGCAAAATATTAAATTATGGTATATAATCAATGTAAATGTGGTGAAAAGTGGAACTTGATGGGTGAAAGTGGTAGATTTACCGTAAAATTACATTGGAAAGGAAGTGAAAATATGTTCAGTGGTGAATATCAGCACACAATTGATGCAAAGGGCAGAGTTATAATGCCGGCAAAATTCCGTGCGGCTCTTGGCGAGAAATTTATGGTGACCAAGGGTATGGATAATAACCTTTTTGTTTTCAGCCAGGAAGAATGGCAGAAATTCTATGAAAAACTGAGCACACTTCCTATGGCAAATAAAAAATCAAGAGCCTTTTCAAGAATGTTTCTTGCAGGAGCAATAGAATGTGAAACTGATAAGCAGGGGAGAATTCTTCTCAACACACCACTCAGAACATATGCTTCGCTTATTAAAGATGTTACCATAATAGGAAACGGTAATAAGGTTGAAATCTGGAGCAGTGAAAACTGGACAGAATATATGAATGGTATAGATATCGCAGAGCTTGAAGAAGGACTTGAAGAGCTTGGCATAGATTTTTGAGGAGGTTTGAACGTTGGAATTCAAACACGTATCGGTATTGCTTGAAGAATCGCTTGAAGGGCTGAGTATCAAACCCGACGGTATTTATGTTGACGGGACTATGGGCGGTGCAGGTCACAGCAGTGAAATTGTTAAAAAGCTGTCCGGCAAAGGACTTCTTATTGGTATAGACCGTGATACCGAGGCACTTTCGGCAAGCCGCAAACGTCTTGAGGGATATGAAAACGTCAGATATGTTCACAGTAATTTTTCCGATATAAAAAGGATTCTTGCAAATGAGGGTATTGACAAGATAAACGGTGCCCTTATTGACCTTGGTGTTTCATCATATCAGCTTGACTGCGCTGAGCGTGGATTTTCGTATATGGAAGATGCGCCGCTTGATATGCGTATGGATAAAACAGCGGAGTTTTCCGCTTATGATGTGGTAAACGGTTATTCGCAGCAGGAACTCACCCGAATATTTTATGATTACGGCGAAGAAAAATTTTCAAAGAAAATTGCCTCGCTGATTGAAGAAAAAAGAAAACAAAAGCCTATAGAAACAACACTTGAGCTTGTGGATATAATTAAAACCGCAATTCCTGAGCGTTTCAGGCAGAAAGGCTCTCATCCTGCAAAGAGAGTTTTTCAGGCAATAAGAATAGAAGTAAACAGCGAACTCGAACCGCTTCGCGAGGCAATAAGTGATTTCTTTGATTGCCTTGCACCGGGAGGAAGACTTTGCATTATAAGTTTTCATTCGCTTGAAGACCGTATTGTTAAGCAGACATTTGCTTCTTTTGCAAAAGGATGCACCTGCCCCAAAGATTTTCCCGTTTGCGTGTGTAACCGGGTGCCTACAGGAAAGGTGATTACCGGAAAACCGATTTTACCGTCGGATGAAGAAATAGAGTTCAATAAAAGATCAAAGAGTGCAAAACTCAGAATATGCGAAAAAATTTAATGAGGTGAAAAACGGTGGCCTATAACAATTTGTATGACGGCACATCTGCATATAAAATTGAAGAATATAACAACTATAACCGAAAGGTTCAGCAAAAACAGGACGAGTATAAGGCGAGTGTTAAAAAGCGCAATATTCTTAACCTCAAAAAGATACTCGTTATAACACTTATCGTGTTTGGTGTTTCGGCGGCATTTCTCTGGACAAATGCTCTGCTTTTGCAGTCCAGCGCAGAGGTTACGGCACTCACAAGCGAGCTTGATGATACTAAGGCAAGAAACACTCAGATTGCTTTTGCAATTTCATCCGGCACGGATCTTGTGGAGATTGAAGAAAAGGCAATTGCTGATTTTGGTATGCAGAAGCCTGAAGGATATCAGAATGTGTATGTTGATGTTGTTCAGAGCGACTACACCAAAATGGCTCAGAAGCCGGTTGAAACAACAGGGTTTATTGATGAACTCATAAAAAATCTGAAATCTTTTTTGGCATATATCAGCTGAGTTTTAAATATACAATTAATTAGAAGCTGTGAATGCGATTTGTATTCGACTAACCATTCGGAAGTGAACTTTGTTGCAACGATTCTCGAATGGTTTTTTTGATAATTTTTGAAAGAAGGGACATATTATATGAAAAGGAAAGGCACTGTCAGCATACATAAGCGTTTTCTGAATATTCTTATATGGGTGCTTGTGCTTCTTTTCTTGCTTATTATCCGCATAGGCTGGATACAGTTTGTGAGAGGAGATGAATATAGCAAAGACGCCGCCTTGCAGCAAACCAAGGATGTGGAGATATCTTCCAAAAGAGGGACAATTTACGACCGTAATATGAAAGAGCTTGCAAAAAGTGCATCAACCGAAACCGTAACGGCGTGTCCCCGTGAAATTCCCAAGGATGAAGATAAAAAGGATACGGCGAAAAAGCTTGCTAAAATCCTTGATATGGATTACGACGAAATATATAAGCTTTTGTGCAGGGAATCATCCTATGAAATCATAAAAAGAAAAATAGATAAAAAACAGGCAGACGCAATACGCAGTGAGGGTTTTGCGGGAATTGACCTTATAGAAGACTTCAAAAGATATTATCCGGGAGGAAGTCTGGCTTCTCACGTTGTTGGTTTTGTTGGTACAGACAGTCAGGGACTTGCCGGAGTTGAAATGATATATGAAAAATATCTCAAAGGCGTTCCGGGAAGAATAATAACGGCAAAAAATGCTACCGGAACCGATATGCCCTACAAATACGAAAAATACATAGACCCTGAAAACGGCGTTAACGTTGTGCTGACTATTGACGAAATTATTCAGCGTAAGGTAGAGGATACACTCGAAAAAACCGCAAAGGAATATAATGTTGAAAATGGCGCATCGTGCATTATAATGAATGCTAAAACCGGTGAGATTTATGCTATGGCAACGTATCCGGGATTTGATTTGAATTCTCCTTTTACCATAGTTGATGAAGAACTCAAAGAATCAATTGATGAAATAGAGGATAAGGAAAAACGCAGTAAAGCCACAACCGACGCACTCAACAGACAATGGCGTAACAAGGCTGTTGTTGATGCATATGAGCCCGGCTCAACGTTTAAGTCTATGGTTGCCGCAATGGCTCTTGAAGAAAACATTGTGAGTCTCAATGAAAATTTTGTCTGCACAGGTTCAATGCATTTCGGAGACCACACAATAAAATGTCATAACACAGCAGGTCACGGCAACGAGACCTTTGTTCAGGGTGTTTACAATTCATGTAACCCTGTGTTTATGACTGTTGGAACCCGTCTTGGTACTTCGAGATTCTATAAATATTACAAAGCATTCGGTTTTGGCGAAACAACCGGATTTGATCTCCCCGGTGAGGCAGAAGGTACTTTTCATTCAATGGAACGTTTCAACGAGGTTGAACTTGCAACAAGCTCGTTCGGGCAGAGCTTCACCGTTACGCCGTTGCAGCTTGTGACGGCATATTCTGCAATCACCAATGACGGATATATGGTAAAACCCCGTCTTATCAAATCTCTTGTTGACAATGACGGGAATGTGATTGAAAGTTTTGAAACCGAAACGGTACGACAGGTTATAAGCAGCGAAACCGCCAATACGGTTTGTGAGATTCTTGAGGGTGTTGCATCTGATGGAACGAGTAAGAATGCGTATATCGAGGGATACCGTGTTGCCGGAAAAACCGGTACGAGTGAAAAACTCCCCCGAGGAAACGGAAAATACATTGCATCCTTTGCAGGCTTTGCGCCTGCGGATGACCCGGAGGTAATCTGTCTTATAATGTTTGATGAACCTATGGGCGGAGCATATATGGGCGGTCAGATTGCGGCGCCGGCATTTAAGGAAATTATGGCGGATGTGCTTGTGTATCTGCAGATTCAGAGCAGCAGTAAGGCTGTGTATAATTTTGTTCCCGAGGTTGTTGGAATGAAATTAAATGATGCACAGAAAAGTGTGAGAGAAAATGGACTGAAGTTTCTGAAATTCGGCGAAGGAGAAGAAATTGTTTCGCAAAGTCCCAAGAGCGGAACGGCTCTTGGTGAAAACGGAATCGTGATTCTCTATACGGAAGAAGTTGATGACGATAAAGTCACCGTTCCCGATCTTCACGGTTATTTTGCATCCGATGCAAATCTGATTTTGCAAAATGCCGGACTTAACATGAAGGTTAAGGGGGCATCTGAAATCAGCAGTGACGTTCTTGTGGGAACGCAGTCGCCGGAGGCCGGAACTGAGGTTTCACGAGGAAGTGTTGTTACCGTTGAATATAATTATACCGATAATATTCACTAAAAAGGAGATGCTTTTGATTGAAGCTCTATGATATATTAAAAGATGTTAATATAAAATCAGTTTATAACGAAACGAATCCTCAAATAAATTCTGTTACAAATAATTCACGTCAGTGTCATAGCGGCAGTTTGTTTGTTGCCGTGAGAGGATTTCAGACCGATGGGCACAAATATATAAAAAGTGCTGTTGAAAACGGCGCTGTGGCTGTGGTGGCAGAGGAGTATACTCCGGATGTTAAGTGCGTTCAGATTATCGTAGAGGAGTCAAGAAAAGCCGAGGCTCTTATAAGTGCTTCGTTCTATGGAAATCCTGCTTCAAAAATGAAGCTCATAGGCATAACCGGTACAAACGGAAAAACAACAGTAACCTATCTTGTGAAACACATTTTGGATAAATGCGGCTTCAAAACCGGACTTATAGGAACGAATCAGAATATGATAGGTGACGAAATTCTTGAAACCGGCAGAACAACACCCGATTCAATTGAACTTCAGGGGATATTTTCCGAGATGGTTAAAAAAGGCGTTGAATATTGCATAATGGAGGTTTCCTCTCATGCACTTGAATTAGACAGAGTCTACGGTTGCATCTATGAAGTGGGAGCATTCACAAATCTTACGCAGGACCATCTTGATTTTCATCACACAATGGAAAATTACGCAAACGCAAAAGCAAAGCTTGGAGAGATAAGCCGCAATGCGGTTGTGAATGCCGATGATTTTTATGCAAAAACAATACTTTCCAAAGCGGATTGCAATGTATTAACATATTCAGTTGATGAAAAATCTTCTCTTCGTGCTCAGAATATTGATATGACTTCAGCCGGAGTTGATTTTAATGTTGATGATGTTCATTTCCACCTTTCTATTCCCGGGAGCTTTTCGGTATATAACGCACTTTGCGTTATAGGAATCGCAAAAGCTCTCGGAATAGACGAAAACAAGATTTCTGAATATCTTTCCGATGCACATGGGGTAAAGGGAAGAGCTGAAGTTGTTAAAACCAATACTGACTATACCGTAATAATAGACTATGCCCACACACCGGATGGAATAGAAAACATACTTTCAACGGTCAGGGGATTTGCTGAGGGCAGAGTGATTGTTGTTTTTGGATGCGGAGGCGACCGTGATAACACCAAGCGCCCGATTATGGGTGAGATTGCCGGAAAGATTGCGGATTTGTGCGTTGTTACGAGTGATAATCCGCGTACCGAAAATCCTATGCGTATAATAGAAATGGTTGAAGATGGCGTAAAAAAATCCGGATGTGAATATGTTGTAATAGAAAGCAGATATGAAGCTATCCGGTATGCTCTTGAAAATGCACGCGCAGGAGATGTTGTGGTTCTTGCAGGGAAAGGACACGAAACATATCAGATTTTAAACACAGGTACCATACATTTCGACGAGCGCGAGGTTGTGTATGAAATTCTTGGTGAATAAAGAAATTTATATGAGGTAAAATTAATGTTATATCCTGTAAATCAAATGACAGTTGCACAAATTACCCGGGCAGTATCCGGCAGACTTCTTTTTGGTGATGAAAATTTCGCGGTGGATTCAATAAGCACCGACAGCAGAACGGTGGAGAAATCCACACTTTATATACCTGTTAAAGGCGAACGCTTCGATGGACATGATTTCATAGGGAGTGTCTGCGAAGTTGCAGGATGCGGTTATCTTTGCTCAAACGGAGCTTTGAACTCAGGTGCGGCATTTGCCATAGAGGTTGAAAACACAAGAAAAGCACTTCTTGATCTGGCATCATTCTACAGAGATAAGTTTTCAGTGAAACTTATAGGACTCACGGGAAGTGTTGGCAAAACAACAACCAAGGAATTTCTGGCAAGTGTTGTGTCTCAGAAATATAATACTCTCAGCACAAAAGGTAATTTCAATAATGATATTGGCGTTCCCTACACTCTTTTCGGGCTTAATGGCAATACAGAGGCTGCCGTAATTGAAATGGGAATGAGCAATTTCGGTGAAATAGAGGTGTTGTCGCTTTGCGCAAAGCCTGATATTGCGGTAATAACAAACATCGGTACATCTCACATAGAGTTTCTTAAAAGCCGTGAAGGGATTCTTAGAGCAAAAAGTGAAATTTTTAAAGGCTTAAAGCCGGGCGGTAAAGCCGTGCTCAACGGTGATGACCCGTATCTGTGGAGCCTTAGGGATAAGCTTGATATTGATGTTACTTATGTGGGATTTGAAAATAATGAATGCGACTTTGTTGCAAAAAACATTGTTTGCAGTGAACATGGTTGCGAATTTGAGTGTGACGGAAAAAAATTCAGAATAAACCTTGCAGGAATTCATAATATATATAATGCACTTATTGCAATTGCAGTTGGCGGTATGCTTTCTCTTGACTATAATCAGATTGCCACGGGTCTTGAAAGTTATCACACAGACGGTATAAGGCAGAATATAATAGCGGTAAACGGCTATAAGGTTATAAACGATTGCTATAATGCAAGTCCTCAGTCTGTTGTGGCAGAGCTTGGCGTTCTGGCTTGTGTGGAGGCAAAAAGAAGAATTGCGGTTCTCGGCGATATGGCAGAGCTTGGCGAAATGGCGCAGAAGCTTCATTATGATGTTGGTTCTGAGGCGGCAAAAAAGGCCGATGTTCTTGTGTGTGCAGGCGAGCTTTCATCGCACATTATCGAGGGCGCAGGCGAAATGGAATCATATCATTTTAAAACCGCTGATGAAGCGGCGGAGTTTCTGAAAGGCTTCATAAGACCCGGTGATGCAGTTCTGGTTAAGGCATCGCGGTGTATGAAATTTGAAAAAATATCCGAAAAACTGATTTAAATAACTTCTGATGAGGTGTGAGAATATGAATAACTTAACAATCATTGCGGCAGTTTTGTCGTTTGTTATTGCGGTGTGCTGTGCACCGGTGATGATACCTGTTTTGCACAGGCTCAAATTCGGACAGGAAATAAGAGAAATAGGACCTTCGTGGCACAAAAGCAAAAGCGGTACGCCAACAATGGGCGGATTTATATTCGTTATTCCCATTGTGATTTGCACACTCTTGTTTCTGAGAAACAAAACGGGCATAAGTCTTATGCTTTTTTCTCTGAGCTTTGGGGTTGTGGGTTTTATTGATGACTATATCAAGGTTGTGAAAAAACGTAATCTCGGTCTCACGGAAAAGCAAAAATTTCTTTTGCAGCTTTTATTCGCGGCTGTTTTTGCGGCAGTGAGTGTGTATGGTCTGAAGATAGTGAACACTGAAATTTTTATTCCTTTTTGGAAGAAATCCGTTGATATAGGTTATTTCTACATACCGCTTGCACTTTTCGTTCTTGTTGGAGGCACAAACAGTGTGAATCTCACAGACGGTATTGATGGACTTGCAACATCCGTGACATGTGTTGTGTGTGCATTTTTTGCAGTGTACGGATATGTGTGCGGAGCATATGAGGTTGCGGTTTTCAACATTATATGCCTTGCGGCACTTCTGGGATTTCTGCTTTTCAATAAGCATCCGGCAAAAATCTTCATGGGCGACACAGGTTCGCTGTTTTTGGGCGGAGTTGTGTGTTCGAGTGCTTTGATTATTAAAAATCCGCTCATTCTCGTTATTGCCGGCGGAGTATATGTTATGGAAACGCTTTCGGTTATTATTCAGGTTGCGTATTTCAAAAAAACCGGCAAGAGGATTTTCAAAATGAGTCCTGTTCATCATCACTTTGAAATGTGCGGATGGAGTGAAGTAAAAATTGTTCTCACAGCAAGTTTAATCACTGCGGTTTTGTGTGTGATTTCATATTTTGCTGTTGTGTAATATAGAGGAGGAAAAAAATTGGCCGTTTTGCGCAAACCGGATAATTTAATAAAATCAAAGAAAATAGATTATTCTTTTCTGATAACAGTTCTGATTCTTCTGTGCTACGGACTTATCATGGTTTTCAGCGCCAGCAGTGCATCGGCTCATTATCAGCATAATGATGTTTATTATTTTATAAAAAGACAGTTTGCCTGGGCGCTTATTGGTCTGGCAATTATGTTTGCGGTGTCCAGAATTTCATATAAAACAATTTATAAATATGCACTTCATCTTCTGGTGGCAAGCTTTGTGCTTCTTATTCTCGTGTTTGTAATCGGTAAGACGGTTAACGGTGCAAAACGTTGGATAGGTGTGGGTTCACTCAGTTTTCAGCCGTCGGAGGTTGCTAAATTTGCAATAATTGTTTTCCTTGCAAGGAGTCTGAGTGCAAACAGTGTGGCACTTAAAAATTTCAAGGACGGGTTTTTGCCATATATTGCAATAATCGGTATTCTTGCGCTTCTCGTATTCCTTGAACCACACCTTAGCGGTGCAATAGTTATTGTGCTGACGGGGTTTGTTGTTATGTGGGCGGCAGGTGCTAAGGTTCTGCACTTTATGGCGGTTGGAATACCTGCGGTTATAGTTGGTGTAATTGCAATGTTTTCGGCAGACTACAGAGCGGCGCGCGTAATGACATTTTTTGACCCGTTCAAAGACGTAAGCGGCGACGGATGGCAGATTGTGCAGTCTCTTTATGCAATCGGCTCGGGCGGATTTTTCGGACTCGGTCTTGGGCAGAGCCGGCAGAAGTATTTGTATTTACCGGAGCCTCAGAATGATTTTATATTTTCAATTGTGTGCGAGGAACTCGGATTTGTGGGTGCAGCGCTTGTTATTGTGCTTTTTGCGCTTCTCATATGGAAAGGTATAAAAATTGCACTTCATGCACCGGATAAATTCTCTTCGCTTCTTGTTGTTGGAACAATTGCTCTTATAGCAATTCAGGTTGTAATAAATATTGCCGTTGTAACATCGTCGATGCCGGCAACCGGAATGCCGTTGCCGTTTTTCAGCTACGGCGGCACATCACTGGTGTTTATTATGGCGCAGATGGGCGTTGTTTTGTCGGTGTCGCGGGAATGTGACTTGTGATACTCAGAAATGAAAGGAAGCATAAAAAGTGAAAATTTTATTGGCGGGCGGAGGCACTGCAGGGCATATCAATCCTGCTTTGGCTATTGCCGACTATGTGTGTGAAAAAGATAAGAACTGCGAAATTTTATTTGTGGGAACAAAGCGCGGTCTGGAAAATACAATTGTGCCCGAAAGCGGATATGATATAGAATATGTTGAAGTTGAGGGACTAAGCAAAAAACTTAATCTGAAGAATATGAAATCGCTGTATCATATGATAACGGCAAAAGGGAAATGCAAAAAGATAATAAAAAAATTTAAGCCGGATGTTGTAATCGGTACGGGCGGATATGTTTGTGCGCCTGCGGTTATGGCTGCAAATTCTCTCGGCGTGCCAACTTTGATTCACGAACAAAACGTTTTTCCCGGAAGTGCAATAAAGCTTCTTTCAAAAAAATCCACGGTTACTATGATAAGCTTTGATGCAAGCCGCAGATATCTTGCGGATGCCAAAAATATTCTTTTTACAGGTAATCCCATAAGACCGTCCATTCTTTCGTGTTCGTATGAAAAAGCAAGAAATTCTCTTGGTATTATTGATGAAAAGCTGATAGTGATATTCGGCGGAAGTCTGGGTGCTGCAAAAATAAATTCAGTTGCTCTTTCATACATTGATAAAGTAAAAGGCGAAAATGATAAAAAAATTGTTTTTGCAACGGGTCAGAGAAATTATGATTCGGTTATGAAAGATGCGGCGGAACTTGGCCTTGAAAAACTTTCAAATGTTGAGATAAAACCATATATTCACAATATGGATGAAGTAATGAATGCGGCAGATGTTCTGGTTTGCCGTTCCGGTGCAATAACGGTTTCGGAAATTTGCTGTATTGGAAAAAATTCTGTTTTGGTTCCGTCTCCAAACGTTACCAACAATCATCAGGAGTATAATGCAAGAGCGCTTTCCGATATAGGCGCCGCAATAACGGTGCTTGAAAAAGATTTTAATGCCGATGCTCTTAAAACTCATATTGACAGTTTGATATACAATAAAGAAGCTTCGGAAAAAATGAGCCGGAAGGCGCTGAGTCTCAGCAGTGCTGATGCTCTTGATATTATATATCGTAAAATATGCGAGCTTTCCGGAAAATGACAGGCTTTTAGAATGCAGTAACGTATTGAAACCTGAATGCATAGTATAATACATAATTACTGTGCAAAGGGTGTGTATGCGTGAACATTTACAGAATTAACGGCGGACATCGGCTTGAGGGTGAAATCGGAATACACGGTTCAAAAAATGCTGTTTTGCCGATAATTGCCGCAACACTTCTTAACAATGGAAAAAATATGATACATAACTGTCCGGAACTCACGGATATAGACGGTATGACAGAAATTCTCGAATTTCTCGGTTGCATTGTGGAAAGATGCGGAAGCGATGTCAGTGTGGACTCAACTTCTCTTAACGATAAGGAAATACCGGGTCATATGATGTGTAAAACAAGAAGCTCCACGCTTTTTGCGGGTGCACTTGCGGCAAGACGCGGCAGAGTGAGAATTTCGGGACGTGGAGGCTGTTGTATAGGAGAGAGGCCTATAGATATTCATCTGATGGCTTTTGAAAAGCTTGGGATAGATATTAATGATTGCGGCGGAGAAATATTCTGCGATGCATCTGGGATTAAAGCAGGGTATATAAGGCTGCCGTTTCCGTCTGTGGGAGCAACTGAAAACATTATGCTTGCCTCTTCGCTCACACCGGGCAAAACAATAATTGCGAATGCGGCATGTGAGCCTGAAATTATAAATCTTGCTGATTTTTTGCGGAGTATCGGAGTGTGTGTGGAAGGTGACGGAACTCCTTTTGTGTGCATAACCGGAACGCAAAGTCCCGGATTTGGTGAAGTCACGGTTATTCCCGACAGGATAGTTGCCGCAACATATGCTGTGTGCGCGGCGATTACCCGCGGATGTGTGAAGATAGAAAATGTTAATCCGTTTCATTTGTCGCCTGTGCTGGCAGTTTTGAGGCGTATGGGTTGTACCATATACGGCGGCAAAGACTTTTTTACTGTGGAGTGCCGGAAAAGGACCGAAAATCCACCTCTTTTAAAAACCGGTCCTTATCCGTATTTCCCAACAGATTCGCAGCCTCTCCTTATGTCGCTGATGGCAGTTTCAGAGGGGATTGGCGCTGTGAGTGAGAAAATATTTGAAAGACGTTTCGGTCACTGCGAACGCCTGATTAAAATGGGAGCAGACATTAAAATTATAGGAAACAGTGCGTGCGTGCGCGGTGTGAAAAAGCTTAAAGGCTGCAAGGTTGATGCGTGCGATTTGAGATGCGGTGCGGCACTTGTTGCGGCGGCACTTGCGGCAGATGGCACAACCGAAATATCAAACATATGCTATATAGATCGCGGCTATGAAAATCTGTGTCCGGGGCTAAGAAGTCTTGGCGCTGATATAGAAAGGGAGGATTGCGTTGGCTAATGAAGAAATAAATAATTCAGGAAGCGAAGTTAAATCTGCAAGAAGACGTGGATATCTTATAAGCGAAAAACGTATAAAGATAGCCGGAATAATGTTTCTTGCGGTGTTTGTTCTGGTTTTACTTATGATGTCGCCGCTTTTTGATGTGAAGAAAATAGAAATCACCGGAAATTCAAGTCTTGATGAAGAAGTGATTATTGCGGCAAGCAAAATCAAAACGGGAGATAATATTTTTTCGGTTGATGTAGACAAGGCGATAGAGGGAATCTGCACGCAGGACAGAATCAATTCTGCAACGGTCACCCGCAAGCTTCCGTCGAAAATAATAATTGACGTTCTTGAAGAAACGGAATGTGCATACATCAAACTTAAAAATGAATATGTTGGCATTGATTCAAACTGCAGAGTGCTTGTTATATCTCCGAAAATGACGGTGGAAGCTCCGGTTATCAGCGGTATTAAAGTGAAAAATGCAACAACCGGGCAGTTTTTGAAAATCGAAACGGAGCAGGGAAAGAAAAAGAGCGAGCTTATCAGTAAAATTTTAACCGAAGCAAAAAATCAGGATATCATAAAAAATATCAAGTCGCTTGATGTGAGCGAGGTGGATGATATTCATCTGATGCTTACATCCGAGATACTTGTGAATCTCGGCAAAGACGGAAAAGAAGCAGACAACAGGATAGAATATAAAATTGCTTACTTAAAAGCAATAATCCCCCGTCTCGGAACACAGCACGGCGGAGTTATAGAACTTGCCGACACAAATAATGTTACCAGCAGAGCTTCTTAAGTGCAGTGTAATTTCTCTATAAATATAAAACGGTGCACTTTAAATTGTTGAATTTGTACAAAAATTTTAAAAACTCAAAAAAACTATAGCATTATTACGAATCATATGTTATAATTAATCATTAATATGGGATTAAAGGAGGAAAAATCGTGTTAGAATTTGATAACGAAAGAGAAATAGTTGGAGCAAATATGAAAGTTGTCGGTGTTGGCGGCGGCGGAAATAACGCACTTGACCGCATGATTGAAGACGGTCTTTCCGGTGTGGAATTTATTGCAATTAATACTGATAAACAGGTGCTTTTCGGTGAAAACGCATCTAAAGCTGACGGAAAAATTCAGATAGGAGAAAAGCTTACAAAAGGTCTTGGTGCCGGTGCGAATCCTGAAATCGGTCAGAAAGCGGCTGAAGAAAGCAGAGATGAAATCAAGCAGTCGCTCGCTGATGCAAATATGGTGTTCGTTACTGCCGGAATGGGCGGCGGTACCGGTACGGGTGCAGCTCCCACGGTTGCTTCGATTGCCAAAGAAATGGGCATTCTCACCGTTGGTGTTGTAACAAAGCCTTTTGTTTTCGAAGGAAGACAGAGAATGGAAAGAGCAGAAAAAGGTATTGAAATGCTCAAAGATTGTGTTGATGCTCTCGTAGTTATCCCTAATAATAAGCTCCTTGATATATGTGACAGAAAAACTTCAATGAAAGATGCGTTCAAAAAAGCTGACCAGATTCTCAGTCAGGGTGTTAAAGGTATTTCCGATCTTATAACAAGCCCCGGATACATCAACCTTGACTTTGCAGATATTTCATCTGTTATGAGAAACACAGGTGTTGCTCACATGGGTATCGGCCGTGCATCAGGTGATAACCGTGCAGAAGAAGCAGTTAAGGAAGCAATCTACAGCCCGCTTCTCGAAACAACAATCGACGGTGCTAAAAAGGTTGTTTTAAACGTTGCCGGTAGCAGTGACCTCAGCCTTATTGAAATTGAGCAGGCATCCGAGCTTGTGCATCAGCTTGTTGACCCCGAAGCAAATATCATATTTGGTACTTCTATCGACGAATCTCTCGGTGATGAAATCGTAATCACTGTTGTTGCAACCGGTTTTGAGGATGCAAAAGATAAGAAAGAAGAAGCTTCTATGGCTTCTGTTAGCGATACTTTTGATATCGGTGATTTTGAGATTCCCGATTTCCTTAACAGAAAATAAAACGTATGTGCTTATGGCACAACGACACTTTCGTGTGCGAATGTGCTGTATATCATCCGGTGTACAGCACTTTTGTTTTATGGATATTTAAAAAGCATTACTAATTGATACGGAGGAATGAAAAAATGAAATGTCCCTACTGCGAATATCTTGAAAGCAAGGTTATAGATTCGAGACCTATTGACGATGGAGCTTCCATAAGGAGACGCCGTGAGTGTCTTAAATGCGAAAAAAGATTTACAACCTATGAGCAGATTGAATCGGTTCCTCTTGTGATAATTAAAAAAGACGGCAAACGTCAGGTGTATAACCGTCAGAAACTTCTGAACGGAATCTTAAGAGCATGCGAAAAAACGCCTGTTAGCTTTGCTCAGATTGAAACTATGGTTCTTGAAATCGAAAGTGTTTTGAATAATTCGCTTGACCGTGAGGTTTCATCCACTGAAATCGGTGAGCTTGTTATGGATAAGCTCAAAAAAGTCAATGACATAGCTTATGTCCGTTTTGCGTCTGTGTACCGTGAGTTCAGAGATGTCAACACGTTTATGGATGAGCTCTCTCAGATTATTCGTTCAAAGTAAAGTGCGGCGGGTTGATGGTTATCAATCCGCCTTTGAAATTTTTTATATTGGAAACGGTAGCGTATGATAAAAATTGGTAATAAACAAATAGAGAATAATATTTTTCTTGCGCCGATGGCGGGAGTTACGGATCTTGCATTCAGGCTTATGTGTAAAAAATGGGGTGCAGGTCTTGTATACAGTGAAATGATCAGCTCTAAAGCGCTTCACTATAACGACAAAAAAACTTTTTCTCTTCTTGAAACCCATGACGATGAAAAACCTCTTGCTGTTCAGATTTTCGGAAGTGACCCTCCGGTTATGGCTGAAGCGGCGCAAAGAATCGAACAGATGGGCTTTGAAATTATCGACATCAATATGGGATGCCCTGCGCCCAAAGTGGTAAGCGGAGGTGACGGAAGCGCACTTCTCAAAAATTTTTCTCTTGTTGCCGATATTGTGGAAACGGTAAAAAAGGCTGTTAGCTCTGCCGCGGTAACGTGTAAGGTCAGATGTGGCTACGATGAGTTTGTTGATATGGCGCAGCTTGGAAAAATCATAGAAAACAGCGGTGCTGATGCAATAACCGTTCACGGAAGAACAAGGAGTATGTATTACAGCGGCAGTGCAGACTGGAGCAAAATTGCAGATGTTAAAAATGCCGTGAGTATCCCTGTTATTGGAAACGGCGACGTGTTTTGCGCAGAGGATGCAAAGAGGATGTTTTCCGAAACCGGATGCGATGCTATAATGATTGGCAGAGGGAGCGAGGGAAATCCGTTTATTTTTTCTCAGATAAGGGAATATATTAATGAGGGAGAAGTTAAAACATTGCTTTCCTGCCGTGAAAGGCTTTCGGAAATGAGAAAACATTTTGAGCTTATGGTTGCTCTTAAAGGGGAACGAATAGCCGTTAAGGAATCAAGGAAGCATATTGCGTGGTACACAAAAGGAATGAAAGGCAGTGCGCTTGTTAGAAATGAAGTTTGCAAAACAGAGAGCTGTGAAAAGCTTCTCTCTATAATAGATGAATATACTAAGTATGTATCCGAAGGAGATGACAGTTGATGAAAAAATCAAATAAAATTCTTTTGGCATGTTTTTCAGCGGCGGCAGTTGCGGCAGCTGTTGGGTTGGTTTGTATGAATTCTCAGCAGGAAGTGAAAAAATATGCCTGCATATATGAAGACGGTGAACTCATACACAAAATCAATCTTTCAAATGTGACAAAGCCCTACACAATTCAGGTGGGGGGCAATACGGTTTTTGTTGAAAAGGGTCAGATTTCAATGCTTGAAGCTGATTGCCCTGATAAGGTCTGCGTAAGGCAGGGGGCAATATCTGAGGGAGCAAGGCCGATAATCTGCTTGCCAAATAATGTTCTCATAAAACTTACGGATGATGAAAGTGATACAGATATCACTATCGGAGCGTGAAAATGAATATAAGGAAAACGGTTCTTGTTTCGATTCTTGCGTGTATGGCGCTGTGTGTGTATGCAATTGAATATGCAATTCCGTATCCGCTTCCTGTTCCGGGAGCTAAAATAGGACTTTCAAACGCCGTAACTCTTGCGGCGTTTTATATTGTGGGCAGGAAAAATGCTTTTTTTGTGTTGATGATAAGGATTTTTCTCTCTGCCTTACTTTTCGGACATGCTATGTCTTTAGCATACAGTGTTGCAGGCGGACTTTTGTGTTACGCGGTAACATTCGGTCTTAGTTACATTGCAAAAGAAGAACACATATGGGCGCTCGGGGTTATAGGAGCTTTGAGCCATAATCTCGGTCAGGTTCTGGTGGCTGTGGCAATTCTGGGGGATGCGAGTGTTATGTATTATTATTTGTATATGATAATAATTTCAGTTTTTGCAGGTGCTTTCACGGGACTTTGCGCCGGATTTTGCGTAAAAGGTTTCAAAAATGCAGGAATCAAAAAAACTAATAAGTAATTGCAACCTTTTGAGGGTTTTAAAAGTATTATATGTGTAAGGAGGAATTCTGTCATGCCGAAAACGGATAATTCAGACGTTTTTAAGCATGAGATGACAGTGAAATATTTTGACACGGTATACAGGCTGGCTCTTGCACGCACAAAGGAACAGTCGCTTGCCGATGATGTGTGTCAGGAGGTTTTTCTCAGATACATAAAAACCGATAAACAGTTTGAGAGCGAAGAACACGTCAAGGCATGGCTTATAAGAGTTACCATAAATTGCAGTAAGAGTGTTTTCTTGAGCTCATGGTTCAAAAAAACAGTTCCGCTCTCGGAGGATATAGTTTTTGATACGCCTGAAAAAAATGATATATCTCATGCTGTAAAAAAACTGCCGAAAAAATATGCAACTGTTATCCATCTTTTTTATTACGAGGATATGTCGATTGCCGATATTTCAAAGCTTCTTGATATGAAAGAGTCAACGGTTAAATCCCATCTTTTCAGAGGAAGAAGCTTACTTAAGGAATTATTGGGAGGAGGGGATGGCTATGAATTTTAAAGACGTATATAAAGCATATAACGATGACATCTGCGGTAACAGAGAAATTCTCAAGGGGATTTTTGCCGGTGAAACCAAAAAAGCAAAACAGTTTAACTATCGCCCTTTGCTTGCCTGTGCGGCTTTGGTTGCAATTGTTGTTTCTGCATCTTTTTTTGGGTTTGACGGAAATAATACGGATATAACAAATAAAAACGGTGTTTATGTTGCTTCATATGATGAAATAGGCTTGCCCGCTGACGAAAACTCAAACAATGTTTCAGAAAATGAAGGATTCATAAATAAAGAATCAGATGTTGCGCCTTCGTTTCAGGGTGAGGGTAAAGTGCAAAATGAAAATTATGAACCGGTTATGGATAAATCGGAAGCTTTAAAAACACATAAAAACGAAATTCAGGTGGAAAATGAAAAACCGGAGCGTGCCGAGACTTATAACGGAATGGATACGGAGGCTTTGGTGAGCGAACCTGTTTTGGAGAGTGCGCAGATATCTGAATACAGCGCAGAGGATGTTCCGGAAAGTGTTGCGCCTGCAAAGTTTAATCTTAAAAGAAGCTCCGGCGATTCATATGATTTATCTGATATTCACGATGAAACGGCATCGGGCGGCGGGGCTGCGCCTGCTGTTGCGGCATACTCTGCCGAAGATGAAACGTTCGGTGCGTATATTGCAGAAAGTGAATGGCGGTATGCATTTGTTGAAACTTCTTATCCCTACGAAATTATTAAAGCCGAGTATGAAATCGGAAGCGACGGCGAAATGAAAGAAACCGGAAAGCGCGAAAATACGGGGATGTATGCAGAAAAAATATTAAATGAATTTGCCGTTGGAGAAAGCGGAACTCAAAAAGTAACGCTTGAATGGATAGATTCCGACACAGGTATATACTATGCTTCTGAGAGCTTTGATGAAAGCGGGAACATTGGTGAATATATGGAGCTTTTTGTTCGTGCTTCGGAAAGTGAATGATTTTTATTATAAATGCGAGAGTGACGCTTAATGTCATTCCCGCATTTTTGTTATAATTAATATTGATATATTTTTTGATTTGTGGTATTATTATATATAAATATAAAACTAAATATAAAATGAGAAAGGAAATGTGTTATGAGTGAATGTACACACAATTGTGGGACATGTTCTGCTGATTGTTCTTCAAGAGAAAAGCAGAGCTTTATAGAAAAACCAAATGAAATGAGCAAAATCGGAAAAGTTATCGGTGTTGTGAGCGGTAAGGGTGGAGTAGGGAAATCCATGGTTACCTCAATGCTTTCTGTTATGATGAGAAGAAAGAGCTATAAAACATCTATTCTCGACGCTGATATCACAGGTCCGTCAATCCCGAAAGCATTCGGACTTAAAGAGAAAGCAGCCGGAAATGAATTCGGTATTTTGCCTGTTAAAACCAAAACAGGGATTGATGTTATGAGCATAAATCTTCTTCTTGAAAATGACACCGACCCTGTTGTGTGGAGAGGACCTGTTATTGCCGGAACCGTAAAACAGTTCTGGACGGATGTTGTGTGGGATACAGACTATATGTTTATTGATATGCCTCCCGGAACAGGCGATGTTCCACTCACTGTTTTTCAGTCGATACCCGTTGATGGTATAGTTATTGTGACATCTCCTCAGGAGCTTGTGTCCATGATAGTTGAAAAAGCAGTTAAAATGGCAAATCTTATGAATGTGCCCATACTCGGTATTGTTGAAAATATGTCGTATTTTGAATGCCCCGACTGCGGAAAACAGCACAAAATTTTTGGCGAGAGCCGTATAGAAGAAATTGCTGCTCAGTATTCAATCGATACCATCAGCCGTCTGCCAATTAATTCAAAGCTTGCCGGCGGAGCTGACAGCGGTTTAATCGAACTTTTCGACGGCGACTGGCTGGATGAACTTTCAAATAAGATTGAAGCACTTTGAGGAATGATACTATGACGAAAACCAATGCAATGAGAATGCTCGATAAAGCTAAAATCAAATATGAAATTTTAGAATATGAGGTTGATGAAAATGATCTTTCCGGCACTCATATTGCCGACGAGGTCGGGCTCGATTACGAGATGGTGTTTAAAACACTTGTTGCCGTGGGCGATAAAACGGGGCCTGTGGTAATCTGTATTCCCGTTGATAAGGAAATAGATTTGAAAAAGGCGGCAAAATGCAGCGGCAACAAAAAACTTGAGATGGTTCATGTTAAAGACCTTCTCGGTCTTACGGGCTATATACGCGGAGGTTGTTCGCCAATAGGAATGAAAAAGAAGTTTCCCACATTTTTTGCCGAAAGCTGCAAAGAGTTTGAACGAATCACGGTGAGCGGCGGAAAAAGAGGATGTCAGCTGTTGCTTGACGTTGGGGAGCTTATTGAATGCACGGATGCCGTTTTGGCAGATGTTGTCAAATGATTTCTGAAAGGAATGGTTTAAATGAAAATGCTGAATAAAGGCTTGAAAATTTTTGCGGTTGTTCTTATCATAACTTTAGTTTCTTCAGTGTTCACCGGATGTCTGGTAAAGAAAGAAACAAAAGAATTGCCGCCTTTGAAATCCGAAACAAAAAAAGGAACTGTTCAAAAGTGGGGTGCGGATGATAAAAAAGACAATCCGGTCACAAATCCCCAAAAGAAAAATAATGCTCTCACTCCCGAAATCGATTCTGTTGAGTTGGCAGCTGAATCCACTGAGCGTGTTTACTGTCAGACGGAGGAGCAGTGCGTGGAAATTATTGAGAAATTTGCAAACCCGACGGGCAACAAATACGATGCCCTGTCGGTGGTGGGTGAGTTTCAGTATCCGGATATGAGCAATGAGGAAATAATGTCAAAGCTTCAAAGTGCATCTGACGTATGGCACAAGGAAATTGTGGAAAAGGTTGGTGAAAAATGCATCGTAAATATCAGCCTCGATGAAAAATCCGATGTTGATTTATCCGATGAACGTGTTGCCGAATTCAATTCGGTGAACAGGCAGAAAGCTGAAGCGTATGCAAACGTAAAATGCTATGTAACAACCAATTATGCGGATAATGAGGTTAAAATAAGTTTTGATTTGGTTAAATTGAACGGAAACTGGTATCTTGCAAAACTCAGCACTTTAAATCTGATAAAGAATGCAATAACAACAGAATTGTACAGATAGGTAATAAAGCGGTTGGTTCATAGGGTGATTTGATATGATGAAAAATATATGTGTATTTTTAACGTGTCTGTTTGTTTTAAGCATTGCATCGGGATGCAATGTTGAAAAAAAGCTGCCCGAGAATAATGACGGGCATTTAAGCGAAGAAAATAATAAAAGCGTTTATTCCGACAGTGTATTTGAATCTGACGGAGAATCAACAATGCCGGAAAATGAAACTAAAGCCGAAACGGGCGTTAATTTGCTCGAAAGTATGAGCTATGACGAAAAATATGAGGTTAACATTTTTCTGAGTAATTTCAGTGAGGCTCACTACGGTCTCGGGCACTTCTATGAGACCGAGGATATGATTAATTTTGCATTTATTCACAATAGAGTGAATAATAAAAATTTTTCTCAAAAAGCCGTGAATGGAAAATATGCGATATCCCAAAATCTTGTTAACAGCACTCTTGAAAGGTTTTTCGGTAAAACTGTTGCTGCGGCAACGCCGCCGGGTGCTAAACGTTGGGTATATGAAAACGGTGAGTTCAGAATTCCTGCTGCCGACGGGGAGTCGTATGCGTATTTTACAACTGCAACAAAAGTAACCGAACGCGATGATGGTATGTATATTGCAGATTTTGAAGTGTATTTCAATGCAAACGACCCTCACGGGGAAGTAAAAAAAGAGTGGTATGGCATGGATTCGCTTGAAGCAGGGCAGTATTTTGAGTTCTGCTATGACGGCAAGGCTGTTTTGAAACCGGTGGGAGATACCTATGTGCTTGTTTCGTATGTAACAAATTAATTGTTAACAAAATGTTACAGTAATGCTACAAAACCCGATAATGTTTGACAAAATCCCATGATATTTGATATTATTATATCAGTAAAATATTATGGAGGGATATAATGAAAAAAATTATAAGAGTATTGATTGCCGTTATAATTATATTCAATATATTCTGCTGTAGTGGAATAACTTTTGCCAACGAGGTCATCTCTGTTGTTCTCGACGGAAAAAGTGTGCAGTTTGATGCTCCGCCGTGCATAATCGAAGACAGAACATTTGTTCCTGCAAGGGCATTGTTTGGCGGAATCGGCGTTAATGTTGAATGGGATGAATCCAATAAAATGCTTGTGGCTTCAGGCGATAATGTCACGGCTTGGTATCAGGTTGGAAATATGTCTTCTACATACGTTAAAAATGGTGAAGTGCATGTGTATCAGCTTAATGCAACTCCGCGTATTATTGACGACAGACTGTTTGTTCCGGTAAGAGCAATAGGCGATATTTTTGATGTTGACATCGGATGGGATGAATATAGCAGAAGCGTTATAATAAATACCGGTAAGGGCGGTTTTGTTTATACCGAGAACCTTCGTCTGGACGGATTTGTTCCTCCTCAGACGGTTATGGTGGGCGGTTCGTTTGTTTTGTATGGTGAAGTGGTGTCGTCTACGGTGCCTGTTGATCGTGTTAACGTTAAGATTACTGATAAAGCAAGCTCACGGGTTGAAGTTAACGAAACTCAGTTCGATATAATAAGTATGTCATATAAGCTTTCGGATATTGACAACCGTGTTAAATTCGGAATCCTTTCTCCGGGAGAAAAACAGATGATAATAACAGCGGTTAATATGTTTGAGCAGCGCCGTGTGTTTGAATATGATTTTGAAATTAAAAGACCCGGAGGGCATGAGCTCGGCACGAGCATGGAAATGCTGTGGCCTGTTCCGTCATCCGGACTCATAACGACGATATTCTGGTGTGACAATGTTTTCTGCCATTCAAACGGCGGCAGGGCAAACGGCCATTCGGCAATAGACATTGCGGCAAATGAAAATGCCGATGTTGTTGCTGTTCAGGACGGAGTTGTCAGGGATTGCGGATTCGGGAACTATGAAAACAAGCATTCCGGATATGGTAACTATATTGAAGTTGACCACGGAAACGGCATTGTTACACAGTATGCTCATCTGTATTCAATATATGTTGAAAAAGGGCAGGTTGTTGCTGCAGGTCAGGTGATAGGCGGTGTGGGCAACACCGGCAACAGTACCGGTAATCATCTTGATTTTGCAATAGAAAGCAACGGCAACCGTTGTGACCCGCTTTATTATCTCAACATACCGTCTGATGCAAGATGTTATGAACCTTGTGATAAGATATATTACGATAAAGCTCTGCAAAGCAGAGGAATAAAACAGTAGATTTTAAAAGCCGCGGGCAACCGCGGCTTTTGTTACATTTATTTTTCAAACGAATTTTTGTATTGACTACAGCAAATTTTAATGATACAATATAAATTACATAAGTGGCTTTATACTTATAAAAAGAAAAACGGAGGTAATTAAAATGAAATCAAGTAAGCGTATTCTGGCTTTGATAGTAGCTATGATATTTGTGCTCACATCAATGGTGTCATTTAATGTTTTCGCTGAAGAAGGCAATACATTCACTGATGTTGATGCAGCAAATTCCTATTATCAGGCAATAACTTCACTTGTTGCTGACGGTGTAATCGATGGTTATGCCGAAGCAGACGGCACATTCACATTCAAGCCGGACAACACAATTACAAGAGCGGAGTTTTCAAAACTTCTCGCTGTAGCAAGTAATCCGAACTACGTGTTCAGTGCAACTTCAACTCTGTTCTCTGACCTTCAGAGCGCAGAAGCAGAAGGCGGTTGGGCAATTCCTTATATTGCATATGCAGTAGGAACAGGTGCAATCAACGGCTATGAAGACGGAACTTTCAGACCGCAAAACCCTGTTACATATGCAGAAGCAACCAAGATGATTGTTTGCACACTCGGATATGGTAAGGTTGTTGATACAACTCTCACACCCTGGTATCAGGGATATCTCGATGTTGCTCAGCAGATTGGTCTTACCAAAAGAGCAGGCGGAAACCCCGATACACCTGCTGTAAGAGGTCTTGTTGCACAGCTTATCTACAACATGGTTAACGAGTGCAAGGTTTATGACGGTGTTGTTTCAAACGACGGAACAGAAATCAAACTTCCTTCAGGCACGGGCGGTTCGG
Organism: Clostridia bacterium; assembly: GCA_045536915.1. Classification (GTDB taxonomy): domain Bacteria; phylum Bacillota; class Clostridia; order UMGS1810; family UMGS1810; genus RGIG1828. Next base: position 16,122 of record JAZSOL010000050.1, on the reverse strand, counting down.
GTTCAACTCTCAACGACTCTGAAGAAGGTGTGCTTCTCGGTGTGTTTGAACATTGCCTCACAGGCGAAGCTCTCACAAAGCAGGAAGTTCTTATTGATGATGAAATTTATCAGTTGGGCGACTATAGTGCAGATGAACTTAAAGATATGGTTGGTTATGCAGTTAAATTCAACATCAGCGGCAACAGAAAAAAAGAACTCACCAAAGTAACTAAATTAAGCAACGATAACGATAAGACCTATGTTGAAGACTGGCAGATTGCAGATATTACTTCAGATGAAATCGAATATTATGCAGATGAAGATGATTATGATTCGGATGATGCATCAACTCTTAAATTTGACAGTAATTTATATGTAATCTATAATGGATTTGTTGTAGATCCTGATGATATTGATGATAACTTCATTGAAGAATATCTCAATGTTAATTGCGGAAACCTCACGCTTATATCCAATGACGGAAATGTTAAGGATGTTGAGCTTGCAATTGTAGAGAGCTATGAGCTCTATCACGTTAAGACTGTCAGCACAATAAATGGTGTTACCACTTTCTACGATACAAATGCAGATAAACTTGGCCTTACAGGCGGTATAGCACTTGACGAGGATGATGTTGTTGACGCTAACGGTGAAGTCAATGTAACAAAGATTTCAACAAAAGGCGGCTCAGCTCAAAGTTCAACTCTTACCGGAATTGCTAAAAATTCAACTGTTGCTGTTGCTGTACCTTTTGATGGTAAAGAAGGAACAAAGGTTATAATCTCTTCTGCTTCAATTAGCAGCGGTACTGTTAAGGAAATAGACGAAGACAGATATATTAAAATCGGAAGCGAAAAATATGAGTTTTCTCCTTATTTTGATGCTATAAAAAAAGCGGGCGTTGAACTTGAGCTCGAAGTTGGAGATACAGCTAAGTTCTATCTTGATCCTTTCGGCAAGATTTCGTTCTTTGAAAAATCTGAATCAACAAATCCTTACGGTCTTATTGTAACATATAAAACCGGTGGCGGAGTTGACACTATTCCCGAACTCAGAATTCTGGTAAGTTCAGGAAAAACTCTTGATTATCCTCTTAAGGATAAGGTTAAAATTAATGGTAAATCCTATGATGCTGACGAAGTTATTGAAGTTCTCAAGAAAAGTTGCCCCACCTATGACGAGAATAATGAAAAATATATTATTCAGCTTGTAAAATATGTTACTTCAACTCAGAATGGAAAAACTGTATTTTCCGAACTTGAAATAGTTGATATGGATAAACCGGAATCCGGAAGCATTGTTCCGTATCCTGTAGTGAACTCAAAAAATTCTAAAAAAGCAATATTTGCAAATGATGGTGTGCTCACAAATGACAGAACATCCGGAGTGTTTAAGCACGAGGGTTCAAGTCAGTTTACAATGAGTTCTTCAACGGTTGTATTTGTTGTTCCTAATGATAAGAGTGATATCAACTCATATAAGAAATCCACAAAATCATACTTTGTTGATGGAACTAACTATTGTGTTGAACCTTATGATGTGGAAACGGGTACAACTGCTAAAGCTGTTATTTGCTATCTGGATAAGGAGACGACAGTAAGTGGAGGTATATCTGCAGCAACCCATGTATGTTTTGTAGAAGATGTAAGACCAGCCTACAACAAAGACGGTGAGGATGTCAGAAAGCTTAAATACTATACTCATGACAGCCATGAAATAAAAGAAGTTCTTTCTTCAAATGATGCTGATATCATTTCTAAGCTTGATAGTCTCAATCCGGGTGAGTTAATTAAAATTTACATTGAAGGCAAGGGCACTGAAGACGAAAAAATCGCAGAGGTTAGAACCGTATATGTTGGAGGAAAGCTTACAACGGAATGCGGAAATATCAAGGATGGTAATGAAAATCATATTACCAAAACCGGTGAATCAGTAACAGATTATTTCCAGGCTATTTTGGGTACTGTTTCATCAATTGATACCAATTATAAGACTGTAAATGTTGTTCCTTATTTGGGCATTACCGATGAGAACAGTGGAAAATGGCAGCCCTACACCTGGACTGATTCAACTAAATTCTTTGATTATAATGAGAAAACCAAGGAATTTGAAGAAAAAGCAGAAGGCGACATCAGATCGTATGAAGAGGCAGGTAAGGATGCAACTCAGGCGGTATTTATCATAATGAACAAGAAGATTGTTGCAATTTATGATTTAACGGTTTCAACTTCCAATAATAATAATGCTGATGATCAGAACAATGAGCAGAATAGTGATCAGAATAATGATCAGACTGAATAATAAATAATAGTAAAAACATCGCTTGCTTTGCAGGCGATGTTTTTTCATAAACAAATGTTTGATCCGTTTGTTTTGCGATTAAAATCTGATAATAAAAAAATTCTTGACTTAGAATGCTAAATATTGTATAATCAAAAGGAATTATAATATTTTATGGAGGGTATTTTATGAAGAAAAAAACCTTGGTAAATCTTATTGCCATACTTGTAGTGATAGCTGCAGTTGTTTTTTGTGCATTCAATGCCAAAACCGCTGACGGTTATAATGCTACATATGCGGCGCTTCTTGCTCCTGTTGTTGCAATAGCGCTTGCACTCATCACGAAAGAAGCATACAGCTCACTTTTCATAGGTATCATTGTTGGTGCTCTGTTTGCTACTAATTTCAAACCCGTTGTTGCTATGGATACACTTCTCAATGACGGTCTTATTGCTGCAGTATCAGGTACTGCCGGAATATTCGTATTTCTCGTTGTTCTCGGTATTATTGTTGCTCTTATCAACAAGGCAGGCGGAAGCAAAGCTTTCGGTGCATGGGCTGAAACTCACATCAAATCAAGAGTTGGCGCAATGCTCGCAACATTTGTTCTTGGTGTACTCATCTTTATTGATGACTACTTCAACTGTCTTACAGTTGGTTCCGTAATGCTTCCTGTTACCGACAGACACAAAATTTCAAGAGCTAAGCTTGCATATCTTATAGATGCAACAGCAGCTCCCATATGTATGATAGCTCCCATTTCTTCATGGGCAGCGGCAGTTTCGTCTTATGCTCCCGAAGGTCAGGGACTTTCACTTTTTATCAGCGCAATTCCCTATAACTTCTATTCACTTCTCACATTTGTGTTCATTATTGCGATTGTGCTTATGAAGTTTGACTTCGGCCCCATGAAACTTCACGAAATGAATGCATTAAACGGTGACCTCTTTACTTCCGGTAAAGAAGAACAGACGGCAGATGAAGCTCCTTCTTCAAAGGGTAAGGTTATTGACCTTGTTCTTCCTATAGTTGTGCTTATCATAATCTGCGTATTTGCTCTTATCTATGTTGGCGGTTGGCCTTCAGCAGATTTCATCACAGCTTTTGGTGATACAGATGCAACTGTTGGTCTTCCCTGGGGCGGTATTATTGCTCTTGTGCTCACAATGGCATATCTTATCGCAAGAGGCACAATCAACTTTAAAGATGCTATGGATTGCATTCCCAAAGGCTTTATTGCAATGGTTCCTCCTATCCTCATTCTCACATTTGCAACAGCTCTCAAAAATATGACAGGCCTTTTGGGTGCAGATGTTTTCGTTGCAGGTATTATGGAAAATGCGGCTGAAGGTCTTACCATATTCCTTCCTGCTATTATCTTCCTCGTTGCTTGCGGTCTTGCTTTTGCAACAGGAACATCATGGGGAACCTTTGGAATTCTTATTCCTATTGTTACGGCAATTTTTGCTGAAGGAAACGAAATGCTCATAATCGGTATGTCGGCGTGTCTTGCAGGTGCTGTGTGCGGTGACCACTGCTCACCTATCTCCGATACAACTATTATGTCATCTGCGGGTGCTCAGTGTAACCATCTTAATCACGTTTCAACTCAGCTTCCCTATGCGCTCACAGTTGCTGCAGTTTCATTTGTTGCATATATAATTGCAGGGTTTGTTCAGAACTGGATGATAGTTCTTCCGATTTCCGCAGTTATTATGGTTGCTGTGCTTTTCGCAATCAAAGCAATTACCAAAAATAAATAAATTGAATATTTAACACCAAAATAGACTGTAAAAAATCTACGGATTTTTTACAGTCTATTTTGATGAATTTATTTTGTTTGTATGTGTTGACTTATAAAATAAAATATGCTATAATTTGAAAATGATAGTCATTATCAAATTTGACGGTGGTGATATTATGGACAATAAAACCTACAAAACCAAGCAACGTGATGCGCTTCTGGATTTTTTCAAGGTAAACCGAGATAAATGTTTTCTTGCAAAGGATATTATAAAGCATTCTGATGTTGAACTCGGAGAGGCAACGGTATACAGGTGCCTCAATAAGTTTGCAGAAGAAGGAACGCTCAAAAAATTTATTACTCCCGGAAGCGGAGGCGCACTTTATCAGTATAATGACGGATGTGATAAATGCAAAAGCCATTTCCATTTGAAATGCGTAAACTGCGGTGTGCTTGTTCATATGGACTGCAGTTTTATGGATACAATGAAAAATCATATTGAAAACGAACACGGATTCAGCGTTGATAATTCAATCACTACTCTTTACGGAGTGTGCCGTGATTGCAGATAAAGAAGAGAGAACTATGGATACACATATATTGCGAAAATTGAATAAGGCTTTGACTTTGTTGATTATACCGGCATTTCTTTTTGCACTCTCGGGGTGCGGCAATACAATTGAAAAGGACTCCCGTATAAACGTTGTTGCGGTTTCTTATGCCCAGTATGACTTTGCAAAAAAAATTTGCGGTGAATATGCAGATATATCAATGCTTTCAAAACCCGGTGGTGATGTTCACGGATATGAACCGTCTCTTTCCGATATAAAAAAAATTGCCAATGCAGATGTGTTTTTGTATAACGGTGGAGAATCGGATAAATGGGTTGAAGGAATTCTTGAAAGTATAGATGATGTGTCTGCCCGCAGTGTAAGACTTGCCGACAGCGTTGAGCTTATATGCAGTGAACACAGACCCGGCGAGAATCATCACAATCACAAAGAACATACTCATTTTGACGAACACATTCAGTCATCGCCAAAAAATGCCGTTAAGATGATTGATGCTATTTGTGTGGCAGTGAGTGAATCTGACCCGGTACACAGAAAAATTTTTGAATTTAATGCATCGGAATATATTTCCGAAATCAAAAAAATTGATAAAGAACTTGAAAAAGTGGCTGAAACTGCCGATAATAAAAAACTCATAGTAGCCGACAGATTCCCTTTTTTGTATCTTGCGCATCATTACGGATTTGAATATGAAGCTCTTTTTGCCGGATGTTCTCAGGAGAATGATGCCAATGCGTCGGTTATGATAAAAATGATAGAAGATGTAAAGGAAAATAACATCGGTTTTGTTTTGCATACCGAACACTCAGACGGTAAAATGGCAGATACAGTGTGTGAAGAAACCGGAGCTTTAAAAATTATGCTTCATTCCTGTGAGGGGATAAGCAGAAGTGATTTTGAAAAAGGTGTTTCCTTTGCGGAGCTTATGAAACAAAACGTAAAAAATCTCAGGGAGGTGCTCTCGTAATGTCTGTTATATCACTTAATAATGTTTCTATGTCTTATGAGGGCAGAAAAGTTATTAGTAATCTTAGTTTTGATATTAATCAGGGAGACTATGTCTGCATAGTCGGAGAGAACGGCACGGGTAAAACAACTCTTCTTAAAGGACTTCTCGGCCTCAAAAAAGTTGACGGCGGCAGTATTGTTTTTGGAGATGGACTTAAAAAATGCGATATAGGATACCTTCCTCAGCAAACAGAGGTTCAAAAAGATTTTCCGGCTTCCGTGAAAGAGGTTGTGTTGAGCGGATGCCTCGGTGACGGGAGACATAAAATCTTTTATAGCAAGGATGATAAGAAAAAAGCATCACAAGCTATGAATATGCTTGAAATATCCGATATATCGCCGAAATGTTATCACGAGTTATCCGGAGGTCAGCAGCAGAGGGTATTGCTTGCAAGAGCAATATGTGCATCAAAAAAGGTTCTTGTTTTGGATGAACCCGTGAACGGGCTTGATGCAGGCGTAACGGATGATTTGTACCGTATTATAAAAAGTCTCAACAAAGACGGTGTTACGGTTATAATGATATCCCACGATATCATAAGAGCTGTGGAAAACGCAAAACATATAGCCCATCTTGGAGATAACTGTATGCTTTTTTACGGCGAAAGTGACGAATATAAGAAATTAATTGAAAACGGCAGTATACGGGGGTGAACGAATGTCTGAAATAATATTTGCCATAAGCTCTTATGACTTTATTATGAGGGCGTTTGTTGTTGGGGCGCTTATTGCAGTTTGCGCCGCGCTTCTCGGGGTGACGCTTGTGCTCAAAAGATTTTCCATGATTGGCGACGGTCTTTCGCATATCGGATTCGGGGCGCTGAGCTTTGCATCGGTTATTGGTTTTGCACCGCTTAAGGTGGCTGTGCCTGTTGTGGCAGTGTGTGCAGTGTTGCTTCTCAGGTTTGGCGGAAAGAAAATGAAGGGCGATTCAATGATTGCGGTTATATCTTCCGGTGCACTTGCACTTGGGATTGCGCTTATTTCTGCTTCGGGCTCGGGCTCTGATATCAACAGCTATCTAATCGGAAGTATATATGCGGTTTCCGATGCGGATATGACACTTGCGATTGTTCTTTCGGCAGTGGTGGTTCTTTGCTTTGTTTTTCTGTATACCCGGATTTTTGCAGTTACGTTTGATGAAAGTTTTGCAGGTGCAACGGGGGTTGGCGTTGATATGTGCAATACGGTTATAGCAATTTTAACTGCCGTAACGGTTGTGATTGGAATGAGACTTGTTGGTTCTCTTCTGATTTCTGCACTCATTGTTTTCCCCACACTTTGCGCAATGAGACTTTTCAAATCATTTTTTGCGGTAACTCTCAGCACTGCGATAATCGGATTTGTGAATTTTGCTGTGGGATTTGCGATTACTCTTGTTTTTGACGGGATACCAACGGGGGCGTGTGTGACGCTTGTTAATCTTGTTGTTTTTGCAATATTAACAATTTTTTCGGTATTACGAGAGAGAATAAGATGAATATTTGTGTAGTTTTATTAATTAATAATTTGATAAAACACTTGCAAATAGTTAAAATTTAGTGTATAATTAATGCGATATTAATTTTATTAAGGAGAGATTTAATATGAAAAAGTATTTAGCTATTTTATTAGCGGCAGTTTTGTGTATCGGACTTGTTGGATGTTCAACAGGTGATACAAAAGTTGCAGACGAAGGCGGAAAGAAATTTGTTATTGCCACAGATAAAGGTTTCAGTCCTTTTGAATTCCAGGATAAAGATGGCAATATTGTTGGTATTGATATGGATATCCTTGCTGCTGTTGCAGAGGATCAGGGCTTTACATATGATCTTCAGTATGTTGGTTGGGATGCAGCTATTGCAGCATGTCAGGCTGGTCAGGCAGACGGTATGATTGCAGGTGCTTCCATCACAGATGAAAGAAAAGAGTCCGGTTGGATTTTCTCCGAAGGCTACTATGATGCAACTCAGGGTATGGCAGTTGCAAAAGATTCCGATATTAAGAGCTTTGAAGATCTTAAAGGTAAATCTGTTGCTGTTAAAAACGGAACAATGAGCAATACCTATGCTGAAGAACTCAAAGATGAATATGGCTTTGAAGTTATTACTTTCTCAACATCACCCGATATGTATCAGGCTGTTATGGGTGGTCAGGTTGTTGCTTGCTTCGACGATACTCCGATTCTCAAATACAACATCAAAATCGGTGAACTCGATATGAAATTTGTTGAAGGAACAGAAAATGAACCTGCTCAGTATGGTATGGCAATTTTTGATGCTGAAAATCAGGAACTTCTCGACCTCTTTAACGCAGGTCTCAAAAACATCAGAGAAAACGGCAAATATGATGAAATTATTGCCAAATATCTTGGTTAATCAGAAAATATTACAAATTTAACAATCAACTCTATAAGGCATTGGTTTTCAATGCCTTATAGTATAGGAGTTTTTTATGAGTCAGATTATAGATACATACGGTCCTCTGTTGCTGACGGCAATGGGGCAAACTCTTTTGTTGGCACTTTGGGGATTGTTTTTCGGATGCATTCTCGGTATAATATTTGGATTGGCAAGTGTTGTTGACAGTAAGGTCAGCAGAACCATTTCGGTGATATATGTTAATCTTATCCGCGGTGTGCCGATGATAGTTTTGGCATTCTTTGTTTTCTACGGAGTGCCTTATGGATTAAGAACAATATTCGGAATATCCGTAACGCTTACTGCACTTCAGGCGGGTACAATATGTCTTGCGCTTAACTGCGGTGCGTATATGTCGGAAATTATAAGAGCCGGAATTCAATCTATCGATGTTGGTCAGATGGAAGCAGCAAGAAGTCTTGGTCTCACATACTGGAGATCAATGTTCAGAGTTGTTCTTCCTCAGGCTATTAAAAATATGATTCCGAGCATAGTGAATCAGCTTATTATTACTCTTAAAGATACATCCATACTTTCTGTTATCGGATTTCCCGAGCTTGTTAATAAGGCGCAAAACGTTATTGCGATTACGTTTAAGTCCTTTGAAGTGTGGACGGTTGTTGCAATTATGTATCTTGTGGTAATACTTAGCCTGCAGCAGCTTGCCAAAGTTCTGGAAAGGAGATTGAACCGTGGAAGAAATTAAGTCAAATGTTAAAATTCATGTGACCAATCTTAATAAAAAGTTTGGCGACCACGAGGTTTTATCGGATATTTCCATTGATATTCATGAAGGCGAAGTTGTGTGTATCATAGGTCCTTCCGGAAGTGGTAAATCCACTTTTCTGAGATGTCTCAACAGACTTGAAACCATAACCGGTGGTGATATTATTGTTGATGGTATTCACATTCAGGATAAGAAAATCGACATAAATAAGGCGCGTGAAAATATTGGTATGGTATTTCAGCACTTTAATCTTTTCAATAATCTTAATGTTCTTGAAAACCTTATGCTTGCTCCGGTTGATTTGAAAAAGGCAACAAAGGAAGAAGCAAAGAAAGAAGCATTCAGAATGCTCGATAAGGTTGGTATTGCTGAAAAAGCCGACAGTTATCCGTCGCAGCTTTCGGGCGGTCAGAAGCAGAGAGTTGCAATAGCAAGAGCGCTTTGCATGCATCCCGATATCATGCTTTTCGATGAACCCACTTCTGCACTTGACCCCGAAATGGTTGGTGAAGTTTTGCAGGTTATGAAAGAGCTTGCGGCAGATGGAATGACAATGGTTATAGTGACCCACGAAATGGGATTTGCCCGTGAGGTTGCCGACCGTGTTGTTTTTATTGATGAAGGTGTTATAATGGAGCAGGGAGATCCTAAAGAGGTATTTTCCAATCCACAAAATGAAAGAACAAAGAGTTTTCTTGATAAAGTTCTATAAAAAAACTGCGTGTTTTAAACGCCACAGCCAGATAAGGCAGTTTTGGTTTTGAAGCCATATTTTTAATTTATACTACATCAAAAAATCCCGAAATACGACAGTATTACGGGATTTTTTTCTTTGTCTAAACATAAAAATCTGATATTCAAAACTGCTTTTTGCATCCTGAAATCGAAATTTTTGCATGAAGTTCGAGGCAAAAAATGTACATAATCCTGACGGATATGGGCATTTTTTAACGAAGAAATTCGACAAAAAGACGATTTTCAGGACAATACTTCCTTGTCTGGTTGTGGCGAAGGAAGCACGCAGTTTTTTAAATTATAATAGGTCTTCGGGACGTTTATCTGTTTTGCCGAATGCAAAGAGTATTGCGTCAACAATTCTTTTTGATGCGTTTCCGTCGCCGTAGGGATTAGCAGTCTGAGCAATTTTTTCGTAGGCTTCTTTATCGGAAAGGAGCATCTGGGCTTTTTCGATGATTACGTCTTTATCAACACCGCCCATAAGAACAGTGCCCGCTTCAACAGCTTCGGGACGCTCTGTTTCGTTTCTGAGAACTATAACAGGTTTTCCGAGGCTCGGCGCTTCTTCCTGAAGTCCGCCTGAGTCGGTCATAATCATATATGCCCTGTTCATTGCGTTGTGGAGTTCTTTAACACTCAAAGGCTCAATCAGATGAACTCTCTCGAGTCCGCCGAGAATTGAGGTTGCAGTGTCGCGGACTTTCGGATTCATATGCATTGGGTACACAAGCTTTACATCGGGATTATTTTCCACAATGGTTTTGAGTGCTGTGCAAATATCCTCAAGAGGCTTTCCGAGATTTTCTCTTCTGTGTGCCGTAACGAGGATAACTTTTGAGTTTTCAAAATCAAGAGCTGCAAGGGCTTCATCCTCAAATTTGTAGTCACTGCGTACTGTGGTTTTGAGAGCATCTATAACCGTGTTGCCTGTTATGTAGATTGAATCTTCGTTTATGTTTTCTTTAAGCAGGTTGTTTTTGTTGGATATAGTGGGAGAAAAATGAAAATCTGTCATTGCTCCGGTGAGCTTTCTGTTCATTTCTTCCGGGTAGGGGGAGTAGTTGTCGTAGGTTCTGAGACCTGCCTCAACATGGCCGATTTTCACCTGGTTATAGAATGCGGCAAGAGCGCCTGCAAAGGTTGTGGAGGTGTCGCCGTGAACAAGAATGATATCGGGTTTTGCTTCCTTTATAACCTTATCAAGACCGTTTAATGCTCTTGTTGTTATATCGGAAAGAGTCTGACCTGCCTGCATGATGTTGAGGTCGTAGTCGGGTGTTATATCAAAAATTTCGAGCACCTGATCAAGCATCTGGCGGTGCTGGGCAGTAACTGCAACAACAGACTGAATCTCACTGCATTTTTCAAGCTCTTTGATAAGTGGCGCCATTTTAATGGCTTCCGGTCTTGTGCCGAATATTGTCATAACTTTAATCAAAATAATCTACTCCTTTGAGTTTAATTGTTTACTCTCGCGTTCTTTTCGTCTTTGTGAAAACTTTTTTCTCATCAGCTTGTAGAGTCCGAATGCAACGCTGACTGCTGTGAGAAGAAGCAATGCAGCTATATATGCCCCTCTTTCAAGCACCAACACAGCACTTATTCCGAGAACAGATGCAATAATATATAAAATCGCTACAGTCTGTTTCTGAGTAAATCCGTTGTCGAGAAGCTTGTGGTGAAGATGTCCTCTGTCGGCACCCATAATGGGTTTGTGGTTCCAGGCTCTGCGTATGATTGCAAAAACAGTGTCAAATAGCGGAAGCCCGAGAATCAAAAGCGGTATGATAAATGAAATCACCACATAGCCTTTGAATAATCCCTGAATACATATTACGGAAAGCATATAGCCGAGAAAAAGTGCTCCCGTGTCGCCCATAAAGATTTTTGCAGGATTAAAGTTGTAGGGCAGAAAACCAAGGCATCCGCCCGCAAGTGCCGCCGATATAATTGCAACATTTTGCTCTCCTGCAAGAATTGCTATGAAAAACAGCGAAAAGGATGCTATTGATGAAACTCCAACGGCAAGACCGTCAAGTCCGTCGATGAGATTTACCGCATTTGTTACTCCAACAATCCACATAAGCGTTATGGGGATACTCCATATACCAAGCTGCAACACTCCGCTTTGCGAGATAAATTCCGGCACACTGATTGCAGTGATGCGCACATCGTGAGCCACGGTTATAACTGCAGCAAGAATCTGAGCGGCAAGCTTTAAGGTTGCCCTGATTTGCTTTACGTCATCAATAATACCTATTCCCACAATTATCAGAGAACCAATAATTATGCCTCTTAGCTGCTGGTCGATTTTTGCATAGCAGAGAAGCGCTATGAGAAATCCGTAGAATATAGCTAAGCCTCCAAGACGCGGTGTGGGAGCTTTGTGAACTCTTCGTTCGTCTTTGGGAACATCTATTGCACCGATTTTGTGTGCAATGGTTTTAACAACCGGTGTTGCCGCAAGGGAAATTGCAAATGCAATTGAAAAGCATAAAATTAAATTAGTAATATTCATATTATTACCTCACAGTTTTATCTGTCAACAAATCCTAATTTGCGGTGAACCTTTCTGAGGGTCTTTGCCGCAAGGTATGAAGCTCTTTTTGCACCTTCTGTGTAGAGTTGTTTGATATAGTCTTTGTTGTTGTTGAGGTCTTCATATTTTTCGCGCACGGGCCTGAGCTCTTCAATAACAGCTTCTGCAACTCTTTCTTTAAACACGCCGTATCCGAGACCTGAAAATTCGTTTACGCTTTTTTCTATGGTGTTGCCGGTAATGGCGCTGTAGATGCTGAGAAGATTGTTGATTCCGTCTTTGCCTTCGCGGTATGCAATTTCTCCGTCGGAGTCTGTTACGGCACGCTTAAATTTTCTTCTTATGGTATCTGCATCATCAAGAATCGAAATGAAGCCGTTAACGTTGGGGTCAGATTTGCTCATTTTTGAGGTTGGGTCCTGAAGACTCATTACTCTTGCGCCTTCTTTTGGAATGTAGCCCTCGGGAATTTTGAATACATCTCCGTATACTCCATTGAAACGCTTTGCAATATCGCAGCAAAGCTCAAGGTGTTGCTTCTGGTCTATTCCAACGGGAACGAGGTCAGTTTGATAGAGCAGGATATCGGCCGCCATAAGAACCGGGTAGGTAAAGAGGCCGGCGTTTATGTTGTCGCCGTGTTTGGATGATTTGTCTTTAAACTGAGTCATACGTCCAAGCTCGCCCATATAGGTGTAGCAGTTGAGAATCCATGAAAGTTCTGCGTGTGCTGTAACGTGTGACTGGAAATATACTATGTTGTCTTCGCCGTTTATTCCGCACGCAAGATACTGGGTGAGAAAATCCATACATCTTTTTCTGAGTTCTGCAGGATTCTGACGCACCGTTATGGAATGGAGATCAACAACCGAAAAAATGCAGTCATAGTCATTTTGCAGATTAACCCAGTTTTTTAATGCGCCGAGATAATTGCCGAGAGTGATGCATCCGGTTGGCTGAATCCCTGAAAAAATGGTTTTTTTATCGTTCATTATTAATCAATGCCTTTCTGTTAAATTATTTGACATATTTTTTGAGTACATCGGCAAGGATTTTTATTCCTTCTTCAATCTTGTCGTCTGCCATTGTTGAATAGTTGAGTCTTAAGCAGTTGCATTTTGCTTCAATATCAACCATACATGTGCTTCCCGGAACAAAGGCAACACCTTTTTCGATGCATTCTTTGAATATTTCCTGAGTGTCAATTCCATCAGGCAAAGTAACCCAAAGGAAAATTCCGCCTTCGGGGCGTGTGTAGCTCACGTTTTCAGGGAAGAATTTATCCATACAGCTGAGCATAAGAGCGCATTTGTGACCGTAGAGCTCACAACCTTTCTGAATATGAGCATCAAAATCAAATTTTTTGATATATCTTTCAACGAGCATCTGGTTTATAAGCGGTGTGTGAACATCATTAACCTGCTTGCACACAACAACTCTGTCGATAATTTTTTCATGGCCAGTTATCCAGCCGACTCTGATACCGGGAGAGAGAGTTTTTGAAAAACTTCCAACGTATATTACTCTTCCGTTTTCGTCGAGAGATTTGATTGCCTGTATGCTTTCTCCTGAAAATCTGAGGTCGCCGTAGGGGTTGTCTTCAAGGATGTAGCAGTCGTATTTTTCGGCAAGCTCTAAAAGTTTTTTTCTCTTTTCGAGCGACTGCGTGATACCGGTTGGGTTCTGGAATGTTGGGATGGTGTATATGAGCTTTATATTCTGAGTTTTAAGTATTTCTTCAACCTTATCGGTGTTGATTCCGTCATTTTCAATTTCAACTCCGAAAAGCTCTGCTCTGTAGGAACGCATAGAGTTCAAAGAACCAATAAAGCTCGGATTTTCGCAGATAATTCCTTCGCCTTCGTTAACAAGCGACTTTACAAGAAGGTCGATACCCTGCTGAGCACCGGTTGTGATGATTGTGCGGTCAAAGTCTTTGCCAACGCCGTTTTTGGAGTTGATTCCATCCACTATCTCAACAAGCGGAGCATAACCTTCCGTTACTCCGTAAACAAGAGCTTTAGAACTTTCAGTTTCCATTATCTCTTTAAGCAAATCGCCCCATTCGTTCACCGGAAATAAATCGGGTGAGGGGATTCCTCCTGCAAATGAGATGATACCGGGCTTCCCGATAAGCTTAAAAATTTCTCTTATTGCAGAAGCTTTGAGAGGTGTAACTCTGTCTGCCAAAGAATTCTGAATATTCATAAATTTTTTCCTCCTAATAATTTTCTTCTATAATTTTAAGAATATTGTATATGATTTTTGAGGACTCGGCTCTTGTTGCCGGGTCTTTGGGTGAAAACATTCCGTTTCCGCGCCCGCCGATAACTCCGAGTTTAGTCAGCTTGTAGATTGACTGTGATGCATAATTGCTCATTTCGAATTCGTCGGTAAATGAATCTGAAATATCAAATTTGTCTTCAACAACTCCAACGCAGTGTTCCAATGCTTTTAAGGTCATATAGCATATGTCTTCACGGCTGATTGGGGTGTCGGGACTAAGTGTGCTCCCGGGGTATATGTCGGTGAGACCGAGAAGCTGTGCATTTGAAACGTATATGTATGCCCAGTTCTCAGGTGCAACATCGTTATAACTGCTTTTGGCATCTGTGTCAACAAGACCGCACACCGACACTATTAGCTTTATATATTCTGCTCTTGAAACATTTTTTTGCGGTGCAAATATTCCATCACCAACTCCTGAAACAATACCCCTTTTTGCAAGTTCGGTTATTGGCAACACTGCCCACGGAACCGAATCAAGGTCTTTAAATGATAAACTGCTTTCATTCAGAGCATTTTCATACATTTCATAAATTTCGGAATCCGTTATGTCAGCGCAGATGTTTACGGAAAGTGATAAAATTGCAATTGTAAGAGCAAGGCTTATTGAAAATATTTTTTTTATCATAGCGTAAAAACCTTTCACGTCTGTATATATTTAGTTTTGGGGTACGAAGCTTCTTAAAAATTCACAATATCCTTTAATTTTATAGCTTTCAATTGCCGCAGGAATAAAGAAACTGTCGCCGCTTTTAAAGGAATAGGAATTACCGTTATGTATAACTTCGCCGTCTCCGGTGGTGAAAACAAGCATTTCAAAACCGCCGTGGGTATTTTTGACGGAGATTTCCGAATCTGAATCGTATTTCTCTACTCTGAAAAATTCGCAATCAGAAATAATCTGCATTTTTCCGCCGGCAAGCTGCACAGGTGATCCAATAACATTCTGACTTTCTCCGGCGTTAAAATCGGTAACATCAATAGCTTTGTCAACATGGAGCTCACGGGTATTGCCGTTTTTGTCGGCACGGTTATAGTCGTACACTCTGTAGGTAGTGTTTGAGCTTTGCTGAATTTCAGCAATAAGAAGCCCTTCGCATATTGCATGTATGGTGCCCGAGCCTATGAAGAATGAATCTCCTTTTTTAACAGGCACGAAATTGAGAAGTTCTTCAACTGTTCCGTTATCGATGGCATTTCTGAACTGTTCTTTTGTGGTCCCCTTTTTTAATCCATACACCAAACGGGCGCCGGGCTTTGCATCTATCACGTACCACATTTCCGTTTTGCCCTTTTCGCCGTTTTCAAACTCATATGCGTATGCATCGTCAGGATGAACCTGAACGGAGAGCTTGTCGGTTGCATCAAGGAGCTTTACAAGAAGCGGAAAGGTTGAATATTCGTCAGACCCAAACATATTTTTCGGGTCTGATGCAATAACTTCGCATAAAAGCTTTCCTTTTAATTCACCTTCGGCAATTGCACTGAGGCCGTCCTTGTGGCAGGAAATTTCCTAACTTTCAGCCGCAAAATCACCGGGTACGTCTTTTCCGAATTTTGTTTTGAGCGTGTTGCCACCCCATATATATTGTTTGAATACAGGGGCTGTTTTCATTGGATATATCATTTTTGCCATCACTTTCTTTACATATAATTATATAATCACTTTATCATACCACAAATGATGTGAAATGTCAAATTTAGAATTATTTTCCTATAACTTTATTTTCTGTGGAATATTTTTTGTTGATATCTCATATAAAAATTTAATTTTATATAATGAAAAATGGTCAAAGTTATAACTTTAACCACATATGCTTAAATCAAATTTTTAAACACCTTTATTCT
>JAZSOL010000047.1:0-6571 GCA_045536915.1 Clostridia bacterium | reverse complement strand
TGCACCGTCAAACCAGAGGCTATCGATATACATTTTTTCTCCTGCAATCGTATCTTTGCTGCCTGCTTCAACTTCTTCTCTTGTGCCAACTGTTGCACCCCACTTGTTAACAGGGAAGTAAACATAAAGATATTCGGGAGTTTCAACGCTCCATTTTGCTTTAACATCAGCAAGGCTCACAGAAAATGTGTTCCATCCTTTTTCGGTTACAAGATATGTGTTATACGAACCATTATCATCTCCGCTTGCAAAGGTGTTATATTCATTAACAAGCAGTTTGACTTTCTGACCGGGAATTTCTGTATAATATCTGAATTTTAATGTTTCATAGTTATTGGTATATGAAGCATCATAAGGAATCTGAGCCATAAATCCATTGTGATCTCCGAATGTCAACAACAAAGAACCTTTTTTTCCATCATACGCAAAGCTTGTGTCGTATTTTGCATTTTTGAGTTCAACTGCGCCGTTGTAGGTTTTGTCAAAAACCCTTACACTTCCGCCAAAATCTGCAATCACCTTTTCGGTTTTCACCACTGTGCTTTCCTGAGCAGCTTCTGCCGCAAATGCCGGAACTGATGTAAGCAAAAACGCAACCATCAGAATCCACGATAAAACTTTTCTTTTCAACATAATAAATCCCTCCATATTTTATTTTTTAAATACACATTCCAGAGTTCTGCCGGAAAGGTATGTCATATCTAAAGCTACAACCGTGCTGTTGCCGTCAGTCTCGGATTTTGCAAACTCGTCAAGCTTGACCGGTGTGAGAGCTTTGTTGATTGTTACCTTGTTGGAAGTAAGCTTTTGAGTCGGATCGGAAATTGCAATCTCATAGGTTGAATCAGTTTCACGCGCAATAACCATACCAGGCTTTTCGAGCTTAATTCCTTCAAATTCTCCTGCCTGCCAGAAGACGATGTAGGTCGTGTTGGTGCGTTTGTCTTTCACAGCCTGAATTTTGCCGTTGTTGGAAAGAATTTCAACGTTTCCGCTTTCGGCAAAGGCTTTGGTGTACTCTTTATCTGCTCCGGGAAGAAGCGCATATGCATATCCGCCCTTGTCGGGATTTATGCCGTGGGAATACCAGATTTCGAGGCATGATGAATTGCCTTTTGTGCGGCGTGTTTTAAGTGTTCCAAGCTGATCTGTTTTATTGTCGGAGGGGAACCAGTAGCCGCAAAGGTTATTGTAGTTCGCCCAGGTGATGCCGGTCATGTCAACGTCCTCGCCCTGAACAAAAAGCTCACCGTTTTGGTAATACAAAGGATCCGAGCCGTAAATCTCGTCTGCCACAATACCGATTGAACCGTCGGTATTCGGAGGATACACACTCGCCTCTGAAATCGATACCCATTCGCTTCCGGTGCTGTTGCCCTTGTTTACGAACTTAATGTATCTGCCCGTCTTTCCCTTAAGGTCAAAGGCTTCATCGTCCTCTGTTTTGCCGCCGCTTGAACCGTCAAACACGCTTTCCCATGCCACACCGTCTGATGAAATCAGAAGCTCAAACTGCTGGGTACGTGCATTGCCGTTAATAAATGCAAGGTTTATAAATCCAAGAGTCTTATTTTCGCCAAGATCCCATATAAGATACTGATCCTTAATTCCTGCCCATTTGGTAAAGTAGTTTCCGTCAATGGTGTTGGCAGGGATGTTTACAGCTTCTTGCGTTGTTCCGTCAACGGATTTTATTTCATACGGCTCAAAGCTTACTGAATTATCCGCCAGACGAACTATTGAATCCGTGAGAATGTTTTCAACAATTGTGAGAACTTCGGCATTGTTGTTATCTGTGGCATTTACGTCAGTTCCAAGGCAAACAACAGCATCATCCGTCATAAAATATGACTTTTTGGCTGTAAGGTCGTTTTTGTGTGCCGGATTTTTACCGCCATAGCCGCCCATATCAACTCCGAAATCCTCATCTGAATGGTAGCTTTCAAGCTCCATTGACGCTATGGAGTATTCATTACCAAGCGACACTCCGCCCACAAAATCCTTTGAGCTTAAGTATTCATTGCCCATATGTATTGAAACTTTTTTTCGTTCCTGAGTGTCGACTGTGGTTCCCGGCATGCGATACGGATCCATTGCCTTCCAGTATGCCTCCGTAAGATTCCTGTCGGTATCCTTTAAAAGCCACTCTGTTCTTCCGTCACCCTGATACCATCCTGTTAAGTTTGTACCGCCTATGCATTCATAGTTGAAAACCCTTGATGATGACATTGCAACTCCGGCAGCCCAGTTTTCTCTTTTGTGAATAACTCTGTCGGCATTGTAGAAGGTTTTGCTCATGCTCACACTTTCGCGCGGTTTTATGCTTTCATCGGCTATCATCTCTTCAAAATCCTTAACCCGGTCTATGGGAAGGAATGATATGATTGATGCTTTATACGGTGTATCGAGATATGTATCCTTCACAATGGAATATATTTCATTTTTGGTATCCTCGTCATAATGCTCTGCCATAAGATAAGCATTAACAAGGGGTTCAGCTGCGTATGCGTAGCAGTTGAGGCCGGCATATCTCGCTCTCATGCCCGGAAATATTGATGTGCCGTAATTTATTGTGTCAATACTGCTAAAGAACAGCTCTGCAAGATTGAATTTCAGGGAATTGTTGAGATCAAACTTTGTGCCGGCAATAATATGCTCATACTTTACAAGCGACTGAAAATGTCCGTATCCGTACAAACCGTTCATTGCATGCAGATAATGGAACACATACGAACCGTCGGAGAAAAATCCCGTACCCTTTTTAATGGGCTTTCCGTCTCTCACAAGATAACCCTCTGTTTCGGTAAGTCTTTCGTTATCGTCACCGAACAGATATGTACCCAGAGCATGCACAGGCATTCTGATAATCAGTTCAAAGTCTTCAAGAAGTAAAGCTGCACCGGTAATCAGATAGCAATCGTTCGCTGTGTTCGCACCGCCGCTCGGATGAACATTTGTCTGGGTTGCATGGTAATATGCCAGATAGTTTTTAATCTGATCTTCCGTGAGGGCATCTTCTATACAATACAAAGTATCTATAAGCTCCTGAGCCGAGCCCATGTTCCAGTCCCACCAGTTATCAAAGGTGTTGTCGGTCCAGTTTGCTCTGCCCTCTTCGCTGTAATAATTTTTCGTCATCCAGTCAAGGCAATAGAGAACATCGGCAAGCATTGTTTTATCCTGATAATATTTACTTCCGTAGCACGCATAGGCTTTTGCCATCGGGGTAATATATTTGAATGCAGCTGTCATGTGAGCCGATTCGGTCATTGCAATATCGGGGAAAAGTGTTTTTTCGGGATTATCTCTTATTATGAGTGACCTTGACTTTTCAGCCGATGCATCAATAGCTTTTATTATTGCCGCCACGTTGGGGTTTGACATATCGTTTGTTTCTTTGTTGCCCACCAGACGCTCACGCCATCTCTTTTTGGGCTCTATGGTGTCTTCTTTGGTAAATGAGGTAAGGTCAACCTTCTTTTCATATGCCTTCTGAGATACTATTTCATTAAGCTCATTAACACCCATGTCAAGAGGTCGTCTGAGCTTCTGAGTCATTTCGGGAGTACCTATGCACAAAAGCCTGCTATCTGAAAATGCAGAAAAGCCCAAAAGCTTTGCTATTTCCTCTCCCGGCACATACACAAGCGAATTTTTTTCATAAGGTGTGCGGCTCAACGTGAAGCTTTCCGACTTTGCACCCTCAGTATCGGTGTTGACCTGGTTTTCATCAAGCTTGCCCCACACAACCTTTCCGCCATGCTTTATGCTGTAGCCTTCGTTTTTGTCGCAGATTTGCACACCCAGAAAGTCAGAAAAAACATTTATGGGCACCATTACGGTTTTATTAACATAATCAATATCATATTCAAGAGCAATCTTTCCCTCATCGGTTACAGCATTTGCACCTTCGGCATAAACTGCCACAGAATCCTTCAGCGAACTAATCGCCTCTTCAATTTTCTCTGTGTCATAATATGATTCGGTAAAATTATACATGTCCCCTTCTCCTATCAGATTCATTGATGTAATGTAAAGCTCGCTTTCCGGATTACCAATCAGACCGTAGCCTCCGTCAGCTATAATGTGAATACCACCGCTCATATCGGTTATGTCCGGTGATCTTGAAGGAGTCATATCGGCAAATTTGAATCTGAACTCCTTAAAGCCTTCCCAGTCTATTTTAAAATACTCGCTGTAGTATCTCCACTCGCCCGTTGCAGCAGGACTTGAGCATACCACAAAAATCAATTGTGCATTAGTGGCTTTTGGAGAGTACATTTTTACCTTTATTTCCTTGGCATCACTCCAGTCGAGTGGTATACCAAGAGGAAATTCCTTAAACTCCAGCCTCGGAGTTGACAGGTGATCACTCCACCATATGCTGTAGCTGTCTGCGCTGTCTCTGTGCCGGGCAGACGGTTCAAAGCCCAGCTTGGAAAAGCTCTGCAAATCCGTAAAATCAAACAGCGGCCGTATTTTGCCCGGCTCATCACTTCCTGCAACACCGTCCCATGCCGCATATACCTGCCCAAAAAGCAATGACGGAGCAAACATTTCAAACAACAACAGCATTGCAATCAAAAAGCTTATACATCGCTTATCTTTTGTTTGACTTCTTTTTTTCAATATTATTCCTCCTTCTTTTTATCAGTTATTATCTTTTGCTTAATTTTTCATAACACTCATTATACCACAATGCATTGTCAACAGGTGTATTGGAAGGAATATGATTACCGACCGCCATAAAAAATCCCGGATATTTTTTGCCGATATCCATGCACCTTTTAACCTCGCCATATATATCATCCCTGTTGCCCCGAAGCAGGATGTTGGTGTCTGCGTTTCCTATAAACACGTGGGTTTTGCCGTATTTATCCGCAATATACTGCATATCCGTCAGCGGCTCCAGCACAAATCCGTGCACGCCGCAAGCGGCTATATCATCAACAAATTCATTGTAGTTGCCGTCGGAGGTGTAAATTATTTTTTTGCCGTTTTCAAGAAGCGGAGCAAAGTTCTTTTTGTAATTGGGGAAAATATATTTTCTGTACCATTCGGGATTAAGAAACGGACCGCCTGTCCAGACGATGTCATCATGAATATTCACAACCGGAAAGCTTGCCAGAGAAAGTCCTTTAAAGTATTGCCCTATCCATTCGGCATAGCGGTTGGCAAATTCTCCGAACTTCTCCGGATACAGTCCGGCGGTGAGCAGTAGCATATCCCAGCCCAAAAGCTCTATCAGCCCCGACATCAGGCTTATGTATATGCCGGTGGTGTTTACCGTGTCGGAATACTTTTCGCAGTTGGAGTTATATTTTTCTTCAAAATCCTTTGTTATCTGATTTATATCTCTTTCGCCAAATTCTTCCCAAAAATCAAAGGCAATAACATCTTCAGGCTCTTTAAAAAACTGCGCAGTTTCGCTGTCGAAATCAACAGAGTCCGAAGCATAGCTTGCATGCCCCATTTTAGAGTGTTTTCCGTCAAAAATATAGTTATGGGTAAGAATATCCCACTCATAATCATAACTCCACGCCTTCTTAAATGCAACTGATGCTTTCGTGCGTGCTTCTTCGCTGCTTTTTGAACTAACATCTATGCCGGTAACAGCCTTTACCAATTCCCAATGAGTTTCTGCCGAATACTCAACCCTCGGCACTCTGTCGGTCATTTCAAGATTGATTGCCGCCATTCCGTAATCATAAGACATTATTTTCACCGTATAATGTAATTAACTCATTTCAAAGAAATTTACGATTATACTTTCCCCTTTCTACTGTGATTTTATATTATCATTATATCATAGGAAGAAATGATAATCCTTGCACATTTTATGGAAAACTTGACATTTTTTTATCTATTGGCTATAATATACGATATAAAACGGTTTGGAGGGATAAAAATGTTACCTGTGAGCGAAGATAAAGTTTATGTTGACTTCTTTGCAAGTCACATAAAAAGCTATGATTCCGAGAGCTTTCCCATTCATTTTCACGAACACATCGAGATATATTTTCTGGTAGACGGCGGGAAAGAATGTCTTATCAACAACAAGGTATATGAAATCAATGCCGGTGACATTCTCATATTCAAGCCTGATCAGATTCACAAGATTATCAGGGATGATAACAAAAAATTTGAAAGATACATAATAGAAGTCAGCCCACGTTACCTTATGGATAATTTTAATCCTTTAGAATTCCGGGTAATAAAAAATATTCTCAACAATAATGACGTAATAATATTTTCTCCCACCAATGAAGAAAAAAAGAAAATAATCAGACTGTTTTCCGAATATAAAAAAGTAAATTATCAAAACCCCGATCCGACTTTCTTTCACTCAACACTCAGGCAGATTAAATTTCTGGAATTGGTTGTATGCATTTTTGCTATTTTGCAAAACCATAAGAATTCAAAGCATAAATCCTCAGCATCAAATTCCCCGACAAGCCCTGTTCTGGATTATCTGGACAAAAACTTTACCACAGCAAATCTCGACACACTCGCAGAGCATTTTAACTTAAGCAAGAGTTATCTTTGCACTAAAGTCGGATCGTAGCCATGT
>JAZSOL010000017.1:0-6186 GCA_045536915.1 Clostridia bacterium | reverse complement strand
TCTTCGGTGAGAACCGAAATAGTTTTTTTCATTTTTGTTTCAAAATCGTTTAAATTAGCCGCCATAATTTTATACCTCCATAAATTTAATATTATTCTACAATAGTTCCGATTTCTTCACCGAGAATAACTTTTCTGATGTTATCCGGTTCGTTTAGACCGAAAACTCTGATGGGAATATGATTATCCATACA
The DNA here is from genome assembly GCA_045536915.1 of Clostridia bacterium. Classification (GTDB taxonomy): domain Bacteria; phylum Bacillota; class Clostridia; order UMGS1810; family UMGS1810; genus RGIG1828. The sequence continues at coordinate 5,993 of JAZSOL010000017.1, read as the reverse complement.
AAGTGATGTTGCGGTTGAATCCATTACTCCGAGGCCCTGGTTGAGAACATCGATGTATGTAAGATTCGTGTATTTCTTTGCATTTTTATTCACGTTGGGGTCGCTGTCGTACACAGCATCAACATTTTTGGCAAGAAGAATGATATCTGCATCAATTTCCGCTGCTCTGAGTGCTGCTGCAGTATCCGTGGAAAAGAAAGGATTACCGCTTCCGCATCCAAAAATTACAACTCTGCCCTTTTCAAGATGACGAACTGCCTTACCTCTGATATAGGGTTCTGCAATCTGACGCATTTCGATACCCGTCTGCACTCTTGTTTCAACGCCTCTTTGAAGGAGTGCATCCTGAAGTGCAAGAGCATTTATAACAGTTGCGAGCATTCCCATATGGTCTGCTCTTGTTCTGTCCATATTCTCCCCTGTTCTTCCTCTCCAGAAATTACCGCCTCCAACAACTATGGCAATCTGAACACCAAGGTCTACACATTCTTTAATTTTATCTGTAATGGCTCCGATAGTAACATCATTGAGTCCGGTTTTGTTTTCTCCGGCAAGAGCTTCGCCGCTTACTTTGAGTAAAATTCTCTTATATTTAGGCTCCATTTTCACACCTAATCCTTTCCATGATATTATATTTTATAGTATTATAACACATAATTTTAAAAAATGGAACACCTATTTTTAAATTTTTTGAAATTTTTTTATTTCTACAACATAAAACCTCTCAACAGGCTAAAACAAAAGCCTGTTGAGAGGTTTTTAACATAACTGCATTATTTTTTGTTATTTCATATCGCTTTATACTTAGTGAGCCATGTTCCCCTCACATACCTTACAAACAAAAACGGCAATCTTACAATCCAGTCAAAAAACATTGCATACCATACACCTTCTACGCCAAAGCCAAGATATTTCACAAAAACAATACTCGCGCCTATTCTGCATATCCACATTACCGTAATTGATAATATCATTGAAAATCTCACATCTCCCGCTGCGCGAAATGCCGTTGGAAGTATGAAACACGTGGGCCAAATAAGGCTTGCAAGAATACTGTGCAAAATCAAAAGATACCTTGCCATACGGACCGCCGATTCTGATATATTATACATTCCCACAAACTGATGCGAGAATATAATCATCAGACCTGCTATCACTATCAGCATAGCATATGCAATTATCATAAGCTTTCGTGAATAAATTTTTGCCTGTTCTTTTTCTCCCGCACCAACACATCTTCCCACAACCGGAATCATCGCACTGTTTATTGCATTTCCGGGAATATACTGCAAAGAAGTGAGAGAATTGGCTACCGCATTTGCCGCTATGCTTACCGTTCCGAGAGCAGACACAAGGCTCTGCGTTATAACCTTACCAAACTGAAACATTCCGTTTTCAAGACCATTTGGAATTCCGATTGCGCATATTCTTTTTATAAGTTTTCCGTCGGGTTTATATTTAAAAACATTCTCTATATAAATAGGATTGCTTTTTTGGCGAATAAATGCAAACATTATGCATCCGCCAACAACATATGACAACGCAGTTGCAATTGCAGCACCTTTTGCTCCAAGATTAAATCCGAATATCATAATTGCATTACCGCTCACATTGGTGATATTCATAATCATTGAAACAACCATACATATTTTCGTGTTGCCCATAGCCTTAAAAGTTGAAGCACACGCATGATAAATTGCAAGAAACGTGAAACCAAGCAATGTATAGAAAAAATAGTCACACGCACTCTTCATCACATCATCTTCAACCTCTCCGAAAACAAGACCAATAATTTCTTTATGAAAAGCAATTGACACAACAGAAATTATGAATCCTACAGATGTAACAACCCAGAAAAGCTGCTTGGCAGATTCACACGCCAGCTCCTGTTTCCCCGCACCAATGGTTTGGGAAACAACAACAGCACCGCCTGCCGCCAGAGTAGTAAAACAATATAAAAACAACAGGTTAACCGAATCCACCAGTGAAACTCCTGAAACAGCGGTTTCTCCTGCATATGCTACCATTGCAGAATCAACTATTCCTATTATTCTTGCAAGAGTATATTCTATTACCAATGGAATTATAAGTTTTATCAAATCACGGTTAGAAAACATAAATCATTCCACCTTTTCGGATGTTATCCTATAGATTATATCACATCACTGTTAGAAATGCTATACATTTTTAAAAATTTTGTTATTTTGAAGAAAAATTTTTGATTTATCGGGATGATGAAACAAGGTTAGTGCGTTGTAGGGGACGGCGTCCTCGACGTCCCGAAGCCCTGATGAAACGGGACGAAAGAGGACGCCGTCCCCTACGATACAACCACGTTGATTTCGTTATCAAACAGAGCGATAAATCTAAATTTGTGGAAAATACGAAAAATCCCCGCAAGCGATACTTACGGGGATAAATTGGTTTAATACGAGTAATAAAAAGGTAAATTATTTTACCATACTTGCAACTTCTGCTGCGAAGTCGTCTTCTTTCTTTTCAAGGCCTTCACCTTTTTCGAATCTTACGAAATCTGCAAGAGCAATAGCTTCGCCGATTTCATTTGCGGTGTTGGCAATGTATTTTGCAACATCGAGGTCGCCGTCGAGGATGTATGCCTGTTTGAGGAGACATACTTCTTTATAGAATTTCTGAATTCTTCCTGCAACCATTTTTTCAGCAATGTTTGCGGGTTTTCCTTCGTTGATAGCCTGCTGAGTAAGAATTTCTTTTTCTTTTTCAACAACTTCAGCGGGAACTGCAGCTTCGTCTTTATACTGAGGATTCATGGATGCAATCTGCATACATACATTTTTTGCCATTGCAGCAAATTTTTCAGCAGCTGCAGCAGTTTCGAAGTTAACGAGAACACCGATTTTACCGCCACCGTGGATATAGGAAGCAACAGAACCTTCGTATCTCTGGAATCTTCTGATGTTCATGTTTTCACCAATGGTGAGAACTTTTTCTCTGAGCATTTCTTCAACTGTCATTGAATCATCATATTTGAGAGCTTTGAGCGCTTCAACGTCTGCAGGGTTGTTTTCTGCAACAATTTTAGCAAGTGTATTAACAAATGTCTGGAAATCAGCATTTTTAGCAACGAAGTCTGTTTCGGAGTTAACTTCAATAACAGCACCGATTTTAGCATCTTCGCTCACATATGCACTTACAACACCTTCAGCTGCAATTCTGCCTGCTTTTTTAGCAACAGCAGCAAGACCTTTTTCTCTTAAAAATTCAATAGCTTTTTCCATATCGCCATTGGATTCGGTAAGAGCTTTTTTACAGTCCATCATACCGCAACCTGTTTTTTCTCTGAGATCTTTTACATCTTTAGCTGTAAACATTATATATTCCTCCTGATTAAATTAAATTATGCTTCTGTTGTTTCTTCAACTTCTTCTACAACTTCAGGAGCATCTTCGCCCTGTCTGCCTTCGATAACAGCATTTGCCATTGTGGAAGCAATGAGTTTAACGGCTCTGATAGCATCATCATTACCGGGGATTACATAATCAACATCATCAGGATCACAGTTTGTATCAACAATAGCAACAACGGGGATACCGAGTTTTTTAGCTTCAGCAACTGCAATCTTTTCTTTTCTGGGGTCAACAACGAAAAGTGCACCGGGGATCTTTTTCATTTCTTTGATACCGCCGAGGGATTTTTCGAGTTTTTCACATTCGAGTTTTAATTTAACAACTTCTTTTTTGGGGAGAAGATCGTATGTGCCGTCTTCTTCCATTTTCTTTAACTGATTGAGTCTGCCGATTCTCTTCTGGATTGTTTTGAAGTTTGTGAGCATACCGCCGAGCCATCTTGCATTTACATAGTACATGCCAACTCTTTCAGCTTCTTCTTTGATGGATTCCTGAGCCTGCTTTTTGGTACCTACAAAAAGAATTTCTTTGCCGCTTTCAGCAACTTCTTTGATGAAATCATAAGCTTCAACAATCTTCTTAACTGTTTTCTGAAGATTGATGATATAGATTCCGTTTCTTTCTGTGTAGATGTACTCCGCCATTTTAGGGTTCCATCTTCTGGTCTGGTGTCCGAAGTGAACACCTGCTTCTAATAACTGCTTCATTGATATAACTGACATATTAATTCACCTCCAAATTTTTTTACCCGCCACATACATCAACTGCACAAAAGACAACGGAAACTATGTCGGATTCCCGATGCAAACTTTTATGCATCCGCATGTGTGTGTATTTACCGCATAATATTTTAGCACAAACACCCATTAATTGCAAGATTTTTCTATTTAAAAGTTTTAAAAAAATTAACAAAAAAACTATTGATTTCTAAGCTCGGACGTGTTATAATATACAAAAAGAAGTAATATAGCAACAAATGAGGTAACATAATGAGAATAATACATTCGGATTTAATTGAAAAAACCGTAAGAGATATGTGTATGGAAGCTAATTTCAAGCTGCCGTGCGATATGAAAAAAGCTATTGAAAAATCCATAGAAAATGAAAAATCAGACATTGCAATAAATATTCTTTCCAACATTGAATCCAATTATAAGATAGCAGAAAAAAAGCAAATACCAATTTGTCAGGATACGGGAATGGCTGTGTTTTTTGTTGACATCGGAAACGAAGTTCACGTTGAGGGAAAAACCCTTACGGATGCAATCAACAACGGTGTCCGCATTGGTTATGAGAAAGGGTATCTCAGAAAGTCTGTTGTGGCAGACCCGATTTTCAGAGAAAACACAGGTGACAACACACCGGCAATTATCCACTACTCTTTTTCCGAAGGAGATAAAATTAAAATCACAATTATTCCAAAAGGGTTTGGAAGCGAGAATATGAGTGCAATAAAAATGTTTGCGCCGTCAGCAGGAGTTGAGGCAATCAAAAATTTTGTTACCGAAACTGTTGACTCTGCAGGTTCGAATCCCTGCCCTCCTATTGTGGTTGGTGTTGGAATAGGCGGAGATTTTGAAAGCTGCGCAATACTCGCAAAAAAAGCGCTCTCCCGCGAAGCCGGAAGCAAAAACCCGAATCCTTTTTACTCGGAGCTTGAAGATGAAATTCTAAGCCTTATAAATCAAACAGGCATTGGTCCTCAGGGTTTTGGCGGAACAACAACTGCACTTTGTGTTAATATTGAAACCGCACCCACTCACATTGCTTCTATGCCGTGTGCAGTAAACATTAGCTGCCATGTATCCCGTCATTTAAGCAAAACAATTTAAAATATATTCCCCTGCGGATTATATAAAATACTTTTAAAGGAGCTGATTTTATGAAAATCACAACAACAGGAAGAAAAATCGATGTTACATTGGGGCTTAAAGGATATGTTGAAAAAAAGCTTTCAAAACTCGAAAAATTCTTTAACGAATCCACCCTTGCACAGGTAACACTATCAGTTCAGAAAGATGATCATATTGTTGAAGTCACCGTTCATCATGAAGGAATGCTGTTTAGGGCAGAAGTCAGAGACCCTGATATGTACAGCGCTATAGATAAAGTTACAGATGTTATAGAAAGGCAGATAAGAAAGCAGAAAACCCGTCTGGAAAAACGTTTGAAAGCCGGTGCATTCAGCGATTATGCCGGAAACAACGACGTTGCAGAGGAAACGGAATTCAAAATTGTTAAATCCAAAAAATATGAAAGCAAACCAATGAGCGTAGAAGAAGCTATTCTTCAGATGAATCTTCTGCATCACGACTTCTACATTTTCAACAATGCCGAAACCATGGACAAGGAAGTTGTGTATAAGAGAAAAGATGGCAACTACGGCCTGATTGAGCTCAACTGATTAACATATAAAATTCAAACGGGACTGTAAAAAATCTACGGATTTTTTACAGTCCATTTTTTGGGAATAGGAAAAAATGATTCAGAATTGATAAATCGAACCCCAAGCAAGGATTTATCCTGCTTGGGGTGATAACCCGAAGCTGTACAAAAGTACTGCGAGTGGTGAGATTTGTCTATAGTCAAAAGCATTTTAGAACAAAA
>JAZSOL010000048.1:0-2681 GCA_045536915.1 Clostridia bacterium | reverse complement strand
TGTAGAAAAATGAAAAATAACGGTTCGTCGAGGACGCCGAACCCTACAAATTGCTGTGTATATATACTATGTACACAATATGTGTAGGGGACGGCCTCCCGGACAAAACCGAAAAAATCATTTTGCTATAGCCCAAACTTTTTAAATCATAAAATACTCTGTAAGAACTGCTGTGTTCTGGGGCTTTTCGGTGAAGAAAAAATTTCTTCGGGAAGTCCTTCTTCTTCAACCTGACCGTCACACATGAAAATTACTCTGTCGGCAACTTCTTTTGCAAATCCCATCTCATGGGTCACAACAATCATTGTCATTCCCTCGGAAGCAAGCTGTTTCATAACGTCGAGAACCTCGCCTACCATTTCGGGGTCAAGAGCCGATGTGGGCTCATCGAAAAGCATTACTTCAGGATTCATGCAAAGTGCTCTCACTATTGCAACTCTTTGCTTCTGACCGCCCGAAAGCTGAGACGGATATGCATTTGCTCTGTCTTTTAATCCAACTCTTTCAAGAAGCTCAAGCGCCTGTTTTTCGGCTTCATCTTTTGATTTTTTCAAAAGCTTCATCGGTGCAAGAGTCATATTTTTTAGCACAGTCATATGCGGGAAAAGATTAAACTGCTGAAACACCATTCCCATTTTCTGACGCATAAGATTTATGTTTACCTTAGGGTCTGTGATGTCGGTGCCGTCAAAATAAATCTGACCGCCGGTGGGGTCTTCAAGAAGATTGAGCGATCTTAAAAAGGTGGATTTTCCTGAGCCTGACGGTCCTATTATAACCACAACCTCGCCCTTTTTGATTTCAGCGCTCACTCCGTCAAGAGCTTTGATTTCTCCGCCGAAATAATGCTTCTGAAGATTTTCTGTTTTGATAAGGATATTATCTTTCACTCTTGCGAAGCCTCCTTTCAAGAATACTCACAAGCTTTGTAAATATTATAACCATAACAAGATAAATAAGCGCCACGGCAATAAGAGGCATAAACGGTGAATATGTTGCCGCACGTATGATATTGCCGCCCATTGTAAGGTCTCTGATTGTTACATAACCTGCAACAGAGGTTTCTTTTAAAAGCACAATAAATTCATTTGCAAGCGCCGGAAGAATGTTTTTGAAAGCCTGGGGAAGAACAATATGAATCATAGTGCTCCAGTAGTTAAAGCCAAGGCTTCTGCCGGCTTCAAACTGACCTTCGTTTATCGACATTATGCCCGAACGCACAATTTCTGCAACATAAGCACCCGAGTTGATACCAAAAGCTATGATTGCAACGAGAGTGCTGTTTCTCGATGAAGCAAAAATAATGTAATACATAATCATAAGCTGCACAACCACCGGAGTGCCTCTGATAACCGTCAGATACAATTTACTGATTTTATCCGCAACGGCAAATGAGAATTTGAAAACACCGGGACGCATTGATTTGTAGGTCTTATCGTAGCTGGAACGGACAATCGCCACTATTATACCGAGCACAAGACCCAGAATCAAAGAGAAAAATGTTATTTTAAGTGTGTTTGCAAGACCTGTTGTGATGAATTTCCAGCGGTCCTGTTCAACAAAGTTGAGAATAAAGTCAGCCTTTAAATCAGCCCACCATTGGGTAATACCGTTCATTTTTTCACCTCATCTTAAAACAATAAAATCGGGGACAGAGAATCTCCGTCCCCGGAATTAAAATTCTGAATTATTTGTTGTTTTCAGCAACGTATGCTTTAGCAGGTTCGTTGTCGATGATTACGCAGTCTACCTTGCCGGTTACAAGAGCCTGAACAGCTTCGTTACCTGTGGTATATTTCATAACTCTGTCTGCGCCGAAATCGCCCTCGGAGTAAATATCGCCTGTTGTACCTTTCTGAGTACCGATAAGGTAATCAGCGCCGTCTTTAAACAGGTCGTCGGCAGATTTGATTTCACTGCCTTCAGGAACGATGATAGCCTGAACACCCTGAGCATATGTATCGGAGAAGTTGATGTTTTTGAGTCTGTCTTCGGTAACAGTCATACCTGCCATACCGAAATCGGATTTTCCGGACTGAACGGAAGTGATGATAGCATCAAAATCCATATCGTCAATAACGAGCTTTTTGCCGAGCTTGTCAGCAATCGCTGCTGCCATTTCAGCATCAATACCAACAATGTCTTCGCCTTCGTAGTATTCATACGGAGGGAACTGAGCGTTTGTTGCCATGTGGATTTCTTCTTTTCCTTCAGCATCTTTCTGGAATTCGAGGCTGTGTTCCTTACCGGAAATGTATTTGTCTACAATAGCCTGAGCTGTTCCGTCTTCTTTCAACTCTGCAAGAGCTTTGTTAACCTGGTCAAGAAGTTCGGTATCTTCTTTTGCAATACAGATAGCATAATCTTCCTGAACGTATTCTGTGTCGAGGATTGTGAGTTTAACATCCTCTTTTGCTGTTTTGGAACCGCCGCAACCTGCAAAAATGCAAGCGAACATCATAACTGCAAGTACAAGTGCAGTAAGCTTGATAAATTTTTTCATACCATATTCCTCCATATAATAAATTATAATTCAGCATAAGTTTAACACAGAATATTATTTATGTCAATAGAATTTATGGAATTGAGTTTCCCCATTTTGGAAAATTTTGATTTGTCAGGTTGATGGAATGTGGTTGGTGCGTTGTAGGGGACGGCGTCCTCGACGTCCCGTTTCTGCG
>JAZSOL010000145.1:0-1582 GCA_045536915.1 Clostridia bacterium | reverse complement strand
GAAGGAAATGAGATTTTAAAGGAATCTGCACTTCCCAAAAATGCGTACAAACCCGATTCGGTTGAGTTTACAGAGGAAAAAGAAAAGATAAACGATGCCGTGTATTTAAACCGCACCTTTGATGAGGCTGATGCCGGTGATTTTGACGGACTCACCGTAAATAACGGCTCCTACAACAAAATATCCGTTGAAGAAGAAAAAAACGGCAACCGCTTCATAAAGCTTTCTCGCACAGCTCAGGCCGATGTATTTATTCAGGGGCATGCTCAGGGCAGTTCATCAAAAATTTTTGCGGAATTTGACTTGTCGACCTCATCACCCATGAGCACCAACATATTCTTCCGTGATTCCGACAACAAGGATGCCTACATATTCAAAATAAACAGCGAAGGTAACCTTATGCTGTTTTACAGCGAGGCAATTGTTGCAAAGCTCAAAAGCGGAAAATGGACAAACATCGGTCTTGCCATTGATTTTGACGAGGGCAAATACAGCGTATATGCCGACAAAAAGCTCTGCGTGGAAAATCAGGCTATTCCCAATAACGCAGGTGATTTTACCTTTATGCGTTTTCAGGGAAACGGTGCCACCGAAACCGAACTGAAAATAGATAACTTCAAAATATATGACGGGCTTACCTTCCGTGAAATTGCAGAAACCGAAAGTGCGGATCTGCCGAGTGTAATGCCCACCTATAGTGAAGTGCCCGAAAAGCTTAAGAATTTTGTGGCTCTGCATCTCTACGGTGAAAGCTTTTTTGCCGATGGCGAAAGAATAAAGCTTGATGCTCCTGCTTACACCGTGGGCGGAAGAACATTAGTGCCCGTAAGGGTTATATCTGAAGGTTTCGGCATGGAGGTTGGCTGGGATGAGCAAACCCAAAAGGTTACAATCGGAAACAACGTTGAAATGACAATAGGCTCCAATCAGATGAAAGCCGGAGGCAAAACAGTTAAGCTTGAGGTTGCACCCGAGCTCAAAAGCGGAAGAACCTTTCTGCCTCTGCGTGCTTTTGCTGAAGAGGCTCTCGGAAAAAAGGTTTTCTGGGATGAAAGAGGTCTTATTGTGATTGGTGACAGGGAGTTTGCCGAAAAAGACAGCGCCCTTACCAACGTAAATAACTATATGCTCTATGACCGCCCCGATGCTCCGGCTTTGCTGGAGGTGTTCAAAGCAGCTTCTGCAAATGTGCATCCGCGTGTTATGGCAACAGAGGAAACATTTGAAAGAATAAAACGTGATTACGAAGAAAATACCGAAATCAGAAAATGGTGTGATGAAATTCTGGCTTCGGCAAATCAGCTTCTTGGCATAGAACCTCTCGAAAGCGATTATGTGACTGAAGGAATGTTTCTTACCATTTCCCGTTCCATTCAGTCAAGAGTGGAAACTCTTTCTCTTGCCTACAAGCTCACAGGTGATAAAAAGTATGCCGAAAGAGTATGGAAGGAGATTGAAAAGTCCGGTAATTTTGATTCGTGGAACACTACCCACTACCTCGACACCGCCACAATGATGGCATCCTTTGCCGTAGCCTACGATTGGCTCTATGACTACTAGACAAATGAGCAGAGAGCGTTTA
>JAZSOL010000237.1:0-2186 GCA_045536915.1 Clostridia bacterium | reverse complement strand
GAAACGGAAGCGGATTGTATTATCCTGATGAAAAAATAGCGGTAAATGACGTTATTGCAGTACTGGTGCGTTCTCTTGGCTATGACGTTTACGCAGAGGGCGGTTCGGCTTCGGTGTATGTGGCTTTAGGGCATCAGCTTGGCATAACTGATGGAGTTTTAATCCGTGAAGGCGGCATAGCCACAAGAGGGCAGATATATTCCCTCATTGCCAACAGTCTTGAAATACCCGTTATGGAAACAGACTACTCTCCGTCCGGTGCCACCTGGCATCAGAATGAAAATAAAAACCTTCTTAATGTATATCTGGGTATAGAAAAAACCGAAGGTATTCTTACTGCCACAGAGCTTTGTGTTGCCGATGATGATGATGCACCGGAAAGCGGTTTTGTGCGTATAGGCGGCATTAGCTACGAATGCGGCAAGAATCTTGAAGGTTATCTGGGCCGGAGCTGTGAGGTATATTACTCACAAAACCGTGAAACCGGAAAACGCCGGCTTGTAAGCTTTGTGCCGGACGGTGCCGGAATTGTGGAGCTTGATGCCGCAAAAATTGAGGGCTTTGACAAAACATCCATGACCTATATCTACGCAGGCGAAAAGAAGGATATTCGCTATAAGCTCACCGATGACCGCACCACGGTTGTGTATAACGGAAGCATTATCAGAAACGATGTTTTCCGGCACCTTGTGCCCGGAAGCGGAAGTGTGCGTCTGGTAGACAACAACACCGATGGATATTATGAGTATGTTTTTATTGAAGAATATTATAATCTTGTGGCAGATAAATACAATGCTTCTCAGAATATCTTATACGGCAGAGATGACCTCCCCGGAGGCAGCGGAGAAAATTTCATATCACTCGAAAGCTTCGACAAAATCATAATCCGCACTCCGAACCGCAATGAAATGAAGCTTACGGATATTGCACCGGGGAGTGTTGTAAGCATCAGAGCATCGGCAGACGGTTCTGTGGTATTTTTGCTTGTATCGTCAGCGAATGTGTCGGGCAAGATTCAGGAAATAAGCTATGAATCCGATATTCCCGAAATTACCGTAGACGATGTAAAATACCGCTTTGCCGTTGATTGCAGAGTAAATACTGATTATGTAACCGCAGGAAACAATGTGGTATATTATCTGGACTACTATGGCGACATAGTCTATGCCGGTTCTGCTTCGACCTCACTTGGAACAGGCTACCTTACCGACGGGCGTGCAGATGATTTTCAGGAGGTGTATCATCTCAGAATAAAGAACACATCCTCCGATACCCGCGCCTATCGCATAGCCGACAAGGTAAAAATGTCATATTGCGACGGAATGGGTGAAGTAATCAAAACAGTTTCGGCACGTGAGCTTTATGAAGCACTTAATGGAAAAAGAGATATTGTGTTATTCGGATATTCCGAGGTTAAGTCTGAAGGTGTTGCCGGCGAGGAGTATTCAGAATATATTCTGAAGGAAATAAAGCTTCCCTACAGCGTGACCTCTGAGGAAGAGCTTGAAAACGTGAGAACTTATCCGCTTCTTAAAATGGATTATCTTATTGCAAACTGGCCGGGCTCCGAAGGACTCAAATCCTACTCCACAACCTTCAACACGGAATACTATGGCTTTGATTTCTGGTCTGTGTTCGACAGAAACGGTGCGGCATTTTATGTGCCGGAAAAATCTATGCAAAGCATAAATCCCGATGATATTCTGGTAAGTCGTATAAGCAATATAGAGGATGACAAAGGCTTTTCGGTATATCCCGAAGGAAGCGGAAAAGTCAACTCCTTTGATATCTACACAACCGGCGGACACAAGCTTCGCAACAATCTGCTTGTGGTTTATTCGGCATCCAAGGATTCTTCAAATGTTGCCTTTGAGGGGGCGGCATCTGTGGTGGCAGATATCCGCCGCACCTATGACCCTGTGGCAGGAGAAGCGCTTAACAAAGTAACACTTATTGATTCCACAGGCGGTGTAAAGGAGTATCATGTGGATGATGAATCAATGCTTGATGCAGGCTATTTTGGTTCAATAAAGTGGAGAGGCTCCGTACCTGATATCTCGCCGGCAAAGAAAGCTCTTTCGGCAGGCGATATGATTAAATACACAGTCAACGATGCAACCGGTGAAATAACAAGCTATGTTCTGATCTATGACAGCGAAAATGAGGTTCTTGCCTACAACACATCC
>JAZSOL010000138.1:0-14995 GCA_045536915.1 Clostridia bacterium | reverse complement strand
GTAGACTCCTTCCGTAATGCTGCGTAAAGGCAAAGGGCTTGTTAGAGCTCGGTAAGTGACGGAATTGTATTTCCGTAATTTGAGTGGTACCGCGGGTTATTATGACTCGTCTCAAAGTTATCTTTGAGGCGAGTTTTTTGTTTTATTCAGATTTGTAACCGAATATCAAATTTGTCAGAATCGAAAGGAGACAAAAACAATGGATTACAGTTTGAAAGAAGTTGCAGGCAGAATCAAAGATCTGCGCGAAGCAAAAGGTTATACACCCGAAGAGCTTGCAAAGCTTTGTGGTGTGTCAGCCCAGGATTACAAGGTTTTGGAGAACGGCGAAACAGATTTTAGCTTCACATTTATCTACAAGTGTGCAAAAGCTTGCGGTGTTGAGGTTGTTGATTTGCTTGAAGGAACAAGCACAACGCTTACATCCTTTGCTATCACAAGGAAGGGAGAAGGGCTTAAAATCGTAAAGAAACACGGTGCCCAGTATAATAACCTTGCACCTAAGTTCAGAGGAAAACTTGCAGAACCCTTCCTCGTTAAATTCCCGTATATTGCGGAGGAACAGAATGCTCCGATTCACTTAAACTCACATAACGGTCAGGAATTTGACGTTATCGTAAAAGGTTCTTTAAAAGTTCAGGTTGGAAATCATATAGATGTACTTCATGAAGGTGACTCTATTTTCTATAACAGTATCATTCCTCACGGTATGGTAGCAGTATCAGAGGGCGGTTGTGAATTCCATGCGGTTGTATTAAATCCGCAGGACGGAACGGTTAGTGAAGAATATCCCGAAGCTCCGATGATTGCCGCAAAGGTAGCTGCAAAAAAAGCAAAATCAGAAACAGTTGCAGATAAATACATAGAATCATCTTATGATGAAAGCGGTGTATTTAGCGGCATCAAATTCAAAAATGACGATAGCTTTAACTTTGCATTTGACTGTGTGGATGCTATTGCAGAAAAGAACCCGGACAAACTTGCAATGATGTGGGTTGCAAACGATAAAACAGACAGAACATCCACTTTCAGCGATATGAAAAAGTATTCTGCCAAGACTGCCAACTACTTTGAATCACTCGGTATCAAAAAAGGTGATACCGTAATGCTCGTGTTGAAGAGACATTATCAGTTTTGGTTTTGTATGCTTGCACTTCATAAAATCGGTGCTATTGCAATTCCTGCAACAAATCAGCTTGTGGAACACGATTTTGACTACAGATATAAAGCAGCAAAGGTTAAAGCAATTGTATGTACTGCTGACGGTGAGGTTTCCGATGAAGCGGATAAGGCGGCTCAAAATTACCCCGGTATGATTAAAGTTTTAGTTGGCGGTAAAAAAGACGGGTGGAATGATTTCAATGTTGAAATGGAACGCTTCAGCACTCATTTTTACCGTACAGAAAACACACCTTGCGGAAACGATCCGATGCTAATGATCTTCACATCAGGCACAACAGGATATCCCCGTATTGCAACACATTCATACAAATATGCTCTCGGTCATTATCCAACTGCAAAGCATTGGCATAATGTGAATCCGGATGGTCTTCACTTCACAATTTCCGATACAGGCTGGGGTAAGGCTCTCTGGGGTAAACTATACGGACAATGGCTCTGCGAGGCAGGCATATTTACCTACGACTTTGACAGATTCCATTCAGAAGATATTCTTCCGATGTTTGCAAAATACAACATCACAACTTTCTGCGCACCGCCAACAATGTACCGTTTCTTCATCAAAGAAGACTTGTCGAAGTATGACCTTTCTTCTATTGAATATGCTACAACAGCAGGCGAAGCGCTAAACCCCGAAGTATTCAATCAGTTCAAAAAAGCAACAGGGCTCACAATCATGGAAGGCTTCGGTCAAACAGAAACAACTCTTTCTATTGCAAACTTTGTTGGCTCTACACCTAAAATCGGTTCAATGGGCAGACCGAGTCCTCTTTACGATGTTGTTGTTCTTGATCCCGACGGCAACGAATGTAAGACCGGTGATACAGGTGAAATCTGCATCCGTGTTAAGGATGAAATTCCTTGCGGACTTTTTATCGGATATTATCTTGATGAAGAAAAAACAAACGAAGTGTGGCACGATGGTTACTACCACACCGGAGACCAGGCAACAATGGACGAAGACGGATATCTTTGGTATGTTGGCAGAATTGATGATGTTATCAAATCCTCCGGCTACCGTATCGGACCTTTTGAAATCGAAAGCGTTATTATGGAGCTTCCTTATGTTCTTGAATGTGCAATCACTCCTGTTCCCGATGAAGTGCGCGGTCAGATTGTAAAGGCTACTATTGTGCTTGTAAAAGGAATCGAAGGAACCGACGAACTCAAAAAAGAAATTCAGGAATATGTTAAAGCACACACTGCGCCATACAAATATCCGAGAATTGTTGAATTTGTTGATGAGCTTCCCAAAACAATCAGCGGTAAAGTAAGACGTGTTGAAATACGTAAAAACGACTTGGATAAAATGAATAAGTAATTTGCGTTGATTCATAGAAAAACTAATATAAAATTTAAGGAGACAGACCTTCAAATGGTTCTGTCTCTTTGTTTTTATGTGAAAACATTTCCATTCTTGTTGACATTTCAACAAGTTTCTGCTATACTACACTTGTTGTATTTTCAACAAGTTTGGATTCGGGAGGTTCAGGAAATGGAAGAACGTTTTGAAATTTTCACGGTTCTTTTGAACAGAATAAACAGAAATATTCGTAAAATTAAAAATGAAGAAATGGCAAATTACGAATTGAGAAGTCCTCATATTTCATGTATTTATTATTTGTATACAGCAAAAGAGCTTACATCAAAAGAACTTTGCGAGCGTTGCGAAGAAGATAAGGCAACTATTTCACGAAGCCTTGATTATCTTGAAAAGAACGGATATCTTGTGTGTAAATCCGAAAGTAAGAAAAGGTATAATGCTCCTTTTGAGCTTACTGAAAGGGGAATGCGTGCAGGAAAAAGAATTGCAGATAAAATCGCTGATGTTTTAGAAGAAATAAGTGTCGGTATTTCCGATGAAGACAGAGCTGTATTTTACCGCAGTTTGAATGTGATAAGTGAAAATATTGTTAAAGTGACAAAATCCTATGAAAAGGAGAGGTAGTTATGTTTTTTATTAAATCAGTATATTGCCGTGTTTTTCAGGCGGCATTCAGAATGGCTCTGCCGTTTCTTCCATACAGAGAACCGGAAATTGTTAAATCCAGCATGGAACTTGGAAAGGTGTTAAATAAAGAGAGGGCGACTTCTGTGCTTGTTGTTACAGACAAAGGCATTGTTAATAACGGATTGCTAAAGCCTGTTGAAGAAGCATTAAAAATAGCCGATATTCCATATGCAGTTTATGATGATACACTTCCCAACCCAACCGTTATAAATGTTGAGGATGCACTTAAACTGTATCATGCAAACAAATGCAATGCCATCATAGCCATTGGCGGCGGTTCTGCTATGGACTGTGCAAAGGCAGTCGGCGCGCGCGTTGTATATCCGAAAAGAACTGTGAATCAGTTGGGCGGTAAGCTCAAAGTGTGGCGTAAATTACCGACATTTATTGCTATTCCAACAACAGCAGGCACAGGCAGTGAAACAACACTCGCTGCTATGATTACGGATTGTGAAACACATCATAAATATGCAATAATGAGTTTTCCGTTAATTCCGCATTATGCAGTTTTGGATGCATCGCTTACATATTCTCTCCCTCCGCATTTAACAGCTACAACAGGTATGGATGCTCTTACTCATGCTGTGGAGGCATACATAGGCCGTTCAACAACAAAAGAAACACGCAAACTTGCACTCTCTGCCACAAAGCTTATATTTGAAAATATTTACACAGCATACTCAGACGGAAAAAATCATATTGCAAGAGAAAATATGCTCCATGCGTCATATAAGGCGGGCATAGCGTTTTCAAAGTCCTACGTGGGCTATATTCACGCTCTTGCACATTCGCTTGGGGGTGTGTATGGAACTGCACACGGACTTGCCAATGCGGTTATTATGCCTTATGTGCTTGAAGCATACGGCAAAAGTGTATATAAAAAGCTTCATAAGCTTGGTTTGTATGCCGGAGTTTGTGATGAAAAAGATTCATATGAAATCGGTGCCGGAAAATTTATAGACGCTATTAAAAAACTTAATTCAGATATGAGTATTTCCAATAAGATAGACGGTATCAAAAAGGAAGATGTTGCGTATTTGTCGAAGCATGCCGAAAAGGAAGCGAATCCGCTTTATCCTGTGCCAAAGCTTATGACAAAAAAAGAACTGGAAAACTTTTATTGCAAAATTGCAGATTGGAGTGAATAAGATGACAGGAGAACAGATAAACAGCCTGCTTGAAAAGCAGAGAAAATATTATAAAAGCGGCGCTACAATTCCGGTTAGGTTCCGTATTGAACAACTCAAAAAACTATACACAGCGGTGAAGAAATACCAAACTGAAATAAATGACGCATTAAAATCCGACCTCGGTAAAAGCCATTTTGAAGGTTTTATGTGTGAAAGCGGTCTTGTGCTTTCCGAGATTTCATATATGATAAGGCATACCAAAAGATTTGCAAAAAGAAAAACAGTTGCAACTCCGATCACGAATTTTGCATCACATAGCTTTAAGCAACCTGTTCCTTATGGCAATACTCTTATTATGAGTCCGTGGAACTATCCTTTTCTTCTGACTGTTGATCCTCTTGCAGATGCCATCGCCGCAGGTAACACAGCTATTGTTAAACCGAGTGCATATTCTCCTGCAACAAGCAGGATTATAGAGAAAATCATAACAGAATGCTTTTCTCCTGAATATGTTGCCGTTGTAACAGGAGGCAGAGCTGAAAATACTGCACTTTTGGAGCAAAAATTTGATTTTGTGTTTTTCACAGGCAGTCAGGCGGTTGGCAGAGAAGTTCTTCGACACACTGCAGAGCATCTCACTCCTGCGGTATTGGAGCTTGGCGGTAAAAGTCCATGTATTGTAGATGAGAGTGCCAACATTAAACTTGCGGCAAAAAGAATAGTGTTCGGAAAATACTTAAACTGCGGTCAGACCTGTGTGGCTCCTGATTATATACTTTGTGAAAAGTCTGTGAAGGATAAATTTGTGGGTGAGGTTATAAAACAAATAAAGAAGCAATATGGAGATAATCCTCTTGAAAATAAAGATTATGGAAAGATAATAAATGAAAGACATTTTGAGAGACTTTGCGGACTTATAGACAAAAGCAAAGTTGTTGTTGGCGGAGAAACTAACTGTGAAACCCATCAGATTGCACCAACGGTTATGGATAATGTAACAGAATCTGATGCTGTTATGGGCGAAGAAATTTTCGGACCTGTTATGCCGATACTCACATTTGACAGCTTTGATTCTATGATTGACAAATTAAAAGATAAAGATAAGCCTCTTGCTTTGTATTTGTTTTCAGGCAACAAAAAACATATTAAGAGAGTTACAACTGAGCTTTCTTATGGCGGGGGTTGCATCAACGATGTAGTGGTTCACCTTGCCACAAGTGAAATGGGTTTTGGCGGCGTTGGTGAAAGCGGTATGGGTTCATATCACGGCAAAGACGGATTTGATGCATTTTCTCATTATAAATCAGTTATGGATAAGAAAACATGGCTTGATTTGCCAATGCGCTATCAGCCATATAAGAATAAACTGTATGAAATACTTCTGCATATGTTCCTTAAATAAAAAATTCAAAAAAATCATTGACTTTATCGCTTTAGTGTGGTATAATACAAATAAATTAAATGCTTAGAGCAGAAACCAGTAGGTTGGAAAGAACATGGAGAGAGTTGCCGGTTGGTGCGAGGCAAATGGGGCGTCCTTCTCGAATTCCTTCTGTTAGCAGTGCACTGAACAAGATTAGTCTTAAGTAGGAGGCAACGGGTGTTCCCGTCACAGAACTAAGGTATGCATGTACCTGATAAGGTCGCTACCGTGAGATAGCGGCGAACTGAGGTGGTACCACGGAAATGATATTTTCGTCCTCTGTATCCTGTAAGGATTGCAGAGGGCTTTTTTTATTAGAAAATGTGCTCTGAAGCAGAAAGCTGCTTCTTTTGGAATCCTGAACAAAATTCAATTAAAGGAAGGATGAATAACAATGGCTCAAAACTACTATCAGAAAGAAATTGAAACTATGTCGGGCCCCGAAATGAAAAAACTTCAATCAGAAAAATTGGTGAAACAGGTAAAGCATGTTTATGAAAATGTGCCTTACTACCGTAATCTCATGGATGAAAAAGGTGTTAAACCCGAAGATATTAAAGGAATTGAGGATTTAAATAAGCTTCCGTTCCTCGCAAAAGCAGATTTGAGAGATGCATATCCTTACGGACTTTTGGCAAAGCCTCTTGAAGACTGTGTGCGAATTCACTCCACCTCAGGAACAACAGGACGCCGGGTAGTTGCTTTCTACACGCAAAATGACGTTGACCTTTGGGAAGATTGCTGTGCCCGTGCAATTGCTGCAGCAGGCGGAACAAATAAAGATGTTTGCCAGGTTGCCTACGGCTACGGACTTTTCACAGGCGGATTCGGACTTAACGGGGGTTCACATAAGCTTGGATGCCTGACACTGCCAATGTCCTCCGGCAACACTGAGCGTCAGATTCAGTTTATGACAGACTTAAGTGCAACAATTCTTTGCTGTACTCCGTCTTATGCTGCATATATTGGAGAAACATTAAAAGAACAGGGCTACAAGCCTGAAGACATTCCGCTTAAAGCAGGTATTTTCGGTGCAGAACCGTGGACAGAAGAAATGCGCAGAGGAATTGAAGAAACTCTTGGTATTAAAGCATATGATATATACGGTCTCACAGAAACAACCGGTCCGGGAGTTGCCTTCGAGTGCAGTGAACAGACCGGTATGCACATCAACGAAGACCACTTCTTTGCTGAGATTATTAATCCTGATACGGGTGAAGTTCTCCCTGAAGGCGAAAAGGGCGAGTTGGTGTTCACATCACTCGATAAAGAAGCATTCCCGCTACTCAGATACAGAACAAGAGATATCTGCGTTCTTTCAAGAAAGAAATGCTCATGCGGAAGAACACTTGTTAAAATGGCAAAACCAATGGGCAGAACAGATGATATGCTCATTATCAGAGGGGTAAATGTGTTCCCAAGTCAGATTGAAACTGTGCTCCTTAATGAAGGCTATCAGCCTAACTATCAGATTATTGTTGACAGAGCGAATAACACAGATACATTTGAGGTTAATGTTGAAATGTCTTCCGAGCAATTTACCGACAGGGTAAGAGACGTTCTTGCAATGGAAAAAGCTCTTGCAAATGCAATGAAGATAATGCTTGGCATCAATCCAACGGTTCATCTTGTTGCACCAAAGACTATTGCAAGAAGCGAAGGTAAAGCAGTTCGCGTTATTGATAAACGTAAGTTGATTTAAGGAAGGAGATTTTAAAATGGCTATTAAACAGTTAACGGTATTTGTGCAGAACAGAAAAGGTACAATCGCTCTGGTAACAGATATACTTGCAAAAAACAATATTAACATAAGAGCGCTCTCTATTGCGGAAACAGAGGATTTCGGTATTCTCCGTCTTATCTTAAATGATGAGGAAGCAGCAGAAAAGGTGCTTGAAGAACATGGATATCTCATTAAGACGGTTGATGTTGTGGGTGTTAAAATCGGGGATGAACCGGGCAAACTCACAGCAGCTCTTGATGTGCTTGATAAGGCAGATATCAATGTTGAATATCTTTATGCGTTTATGGCTCGCACGGAAAAACATGCCTACGTTGTTTTGAGAGTTGAAAACAACGAAGATGCAGAATCAGAACTTACAAATGCAGGATTCAAACTTATAACAGAAGCAGATATTAATAAGCTTTAATTTGCTACAACTCTGAGCACTTCGGATAAAACGAAAATCTGATGTTATAATTGATTCAAACAGAATTTGAAAATTATTTACGAAGGATGGCTATTCTAAATTATACAGCTGACTATGAATACATTGAATCAGATGGAATAGAGCTTTTCACTGCCATACTGTTGCCGGAAGCTAAAGGTGAATTTCGTCGGTACTGTTTTTCAGGATAAACCTCATTTGCGTCATGATATTATTTCGGTATACACAGATGCTTTTGATAAGGATGTGTTCGTTAAGGGGAAAATTTAAGTGAATCTTGTCCTTTGTTACCAATTGAATAAATTTTATAAAACGGAGGGGGCAGCAGCAAAATGCATGAATTTTGCTGCTGCCCCCTCATTAATATTCAGACGTTGAGTATGATTTTAAAATATTTTTGTTCTACTGATTTTTCTTAATTATCGGAGACAATGCGTCGGTCTTTTTCAATATCCTCATTGCTGAGGAGACCAAACCGGTGAAGATTATGGTGCATTTTTGCGCGGTCGTTTCTGGTTTCCTTGTTGAGCGAACCGGAAAACACATATCCCTCGGTTCGCATATATGCGTTCCAGCGCATATGCTCGGTTATGGTTGCGGTTTCGCCTGTAAGTTTTTCGCTTTCACGGTATTTATCGTGAATTGCCGATGCCATGGATGAATTCCTGAAGTATTCATATTCGTTGAACTGTTCGGTTGCCTGTTTTATTTCTTCCGGAGAATCAGACCATCTTAAGTGACACTTCAGCGCCATTGCCTCAAGTTCTTCGCTAATAATTGTATCGTATGAAAAACGTTCATCAATGTTTCCTATTATTTCAATATCGTAGCTTTTTCCCTGATGATTCACAAGTGAACTCTTGCTTAATGTGTGGCATCTGATTTTGCTGTATACAACTGCTCTTATGACAGGATACACTCCGATTCTTTCGAAAAGAATACGGATGTTGATGGCGGTTTCGATATTCAGTTCATCATTACCCAGAGAAACGTAAACAACCGATGTATCCGTTAACGTTGAAATTATTTTGTTAAATTCATATGTTCCTGCATCTGTGCCATTATAAAAATTCACAGTGTAGCAGGCTTCTCCGAATTCGGTGTTGCCGTTGAGAAGCATAATTTCAGGGCATTCAGCTCTGAATTGCGATTCGGCATATGGATTTTTGTCTATAACATTCAGCTTCAGTTCAAAGCCCGGCAACTGACAGCACCATAAAAGCGCTTTTGTAAGCTCGCTTCCGTATCCTCCGAAACCAACAATCAAAGTTGAAAGTATCTTTTTTTCGTTGCAAACTGTGTGGTTTTCAAGAAGAGGTTTGGTTCGGAGTGTTGAATATGCAAGAGCCTTGTTTTCGTTTATGCGTCTGACTTTCATAAATCCTTTTTTCGCAGAGTCAAGCAAAAGCTGACCTTCTTTGGAAGTTGAAAAAACATACAACTCGGTATTTTGGCGGTTGCTGAATTTATCTGTAATATGCAGAGCTGATTCAAGGTTTGCGGATTCATCTTCATTTATTGCAAAAAATGTTGCTTTGGAGCTTTTTTTATGAAATTTCATCCCGATATCGGTAATATGCTTTTTGAAATGAACAGCTTTTATTTTTTTGGAATCTGAGATAAGATCTGATGCATACTCATTTGACGTTTCATCCGCAAATATGATTAATGATTTGGGAAATTTTTTTCTTATTGACGTTGCAAGAACCATTGATTTTTCTGATAAGTCAGATAAAATATAGATGTCGGAGCGCCATTTGAAAAGGTATTTTACGTATGAAGTTATGCTTTCGAAAAAAGAAAGAACAAATCCGAACGTATATACCGGAGTCAGAAAAAACAATACAGACAGATAAAAATATCCTAAATCGGCATATTTATTTGAAATTTGAATTGCTTCATACAAAAATTCGAAATCATACCCTAAAAGCATAACCTGTATGGAATGAACAACGGCTAAGAAAAAGGTTGTTTTTCCGCCATGGATATCGGGCTTGTAATCAACGTAGAGCATTATAATAAGAGTTGCAATAAATGCTCCTGCGAGCAGAATGTATATGGGCTTAACATTTTTTTGGTTTTTAAATAAAATGTGCGAAGTTGCCGCCAGTAGTGTTGATATTATCAAACTGCCGACAGAAAGAAGTATAACAGATATATCCATAATAGCCTCCCGATTATTGGTTTATAATAATTATAGCATATATTTTCCTACTAATCAATACAATTAGGATTTTTTTGAGTTTCCCCATTTTTTTTGAAAAAACAGATTTATCTGATAAAAACTTGCATTAATTCACATTTTGTAGTATAATTTCAAAAGATAATAATACTAAATAAAAATACAGGTGTTTTGAAAATATGCTTAAATTTGAAAAGTTTTCTGTTGAAACGCTCAGCAGAATGAAACCTTATATCCATAAAAACAAGTCAAAATGCAGTGACCATTCTCTTGGTGCTGTGTTTATGTGGCATTCGGAAGATATTGAGTTTTGCGTGTGGAACGACACATTTGTTATTCATCAGACGGTTGGCGGTGCAAGTGCATTCAGCCTTCCGGTTGGCAAGGATGTTGACGGTATGATTGATGAGCTTATGGTGTATGCACGCAACAACCGTTTGCCGTTGCGCTTTTATGCTGTTGGGAAATATGAACTCGAAAAAATTTCTTCTGACAAACGTTTTGAATCTGTAGGGTGGACGTATGACGGGCGATGGAGTGATTATATTTATTCTTTTGCGGATGCCATAACTTTTAAGGGCAGAAAATTCAGCGGACAGCGTAATCATATCAATAAATTCAAACGGCTTTATGGCGAGCCTGACATACGCTTCGTAATTTCGGAGGATTTGCCTGAAATTGAAACGTTGCTAAAAGAATATGAATTAGAACACAGCTTTAAAAACAAGCTTGAAAAAATGGAATTTGACCGCACAAAAGAGCTTCTTAAAGTTTACGGCAAACTCGGACTTTATGCGGCGTGCCTCAGAGCTGACGGGAAAATCATTGCATTTTCTGTTGGTGAGATAATTGATGATATGCTTATTATTCACGTTGAAAAAGCTCTTAAAGGATATCAGGGAGTGTACCCTTCAATGTATAACGGTTTTGTTCGTTTGATTGATGAGCAGTCAGACAATGAATTAAGCATTGTAAACCGTGAGGACGATTCCGGCGACCCCGGGCTTCGCGCGTCAAAGGAGCAGTATAAGCCAATAGGCAGGGTTCATAAATATCTTGTTCATATTAATTCACCTGCATCAAAGCAAAAGGATTTTCCGGTAATTCATAAGGATGGTATTGTGATTACAGGCTTTCGTGAAACAGATAAGGAAACCTATTTGAAAATAAACACAGACGTGGATAACAACCGCTTCTGGGGCTACGACTACCGCGAGGATGCTTTCATTACAGGTGAAATTGATGAAAACACATTTTATGATTTTGCTATGTATGATATGAAGGTTGGAGATTCAATAAACTTTGCAATCCGCCTGAGCGAAAAAGGGGATATGATAGGAGAGGGGATTCTCTGGAATTTTGGTGCAGATGGTTCTGCGGAGCTTGGCTGCCGCATAATGCCGGAGTATCACTCAAACGGCTACGGCAAAAAAGCTTTTGGTGCGATTTGCGATTATGCTCAAAATACTCTCGGAATGAAGGTTTGGGCGCGGTGTTACCGCAATAATGTTGCTTCATACCGTATGATTACGTCAAATAATCTTCACAAAGTGCGTGAAGATGAAACATTTTATTATTTTGAACGCATATAAAATTAATATTTAATTGCAAAAAAGCATCCGGCTTAAATCCGGATGCTTTTAAAATGCAGTGATTATCTGTTTAAGATAAGCTTTGTGAGTTCAACGGGTTCCACAATCTTGCCGTCTTTATACACTCTCATATTACCTGATGCGATTTCATCAATGAGGATTACTTCGTCGTTGTTGTAGCCGAATTCAAATTTAATATCCCAAAGGTCGAGACCAATTGATTTGAGGTCATCAGCAACGATTTTGGTTATTTTAAGAGTCTGTTCTTTCATGCTTTCAAACATAGCAGGAGTCATAACACCGAGAGCTGCAAGACCTTCACCTGTTACGAGGGGATCGCCCTTTTCATCATTTTTGAATGTGCATTCAACATATCCGCCTTCCAAAACAGTACCATCTTCAATGTATTCACCGTATCTGCGGATAAAGCTTCCTGTTGCAACAAGACGGCAGATAACTTCAAGACCGTGACCGAAAACTGTAGCCGGGAGAACTTCCATTGTTGCCTCATCAAGATTTGCACCAACATAGTGAGTTTTGATGCCGGCATCTTTGAGAAGCTCGAAGTAGTGAATAGATGTTTCGAGATTGGCTCTGCCGATACCTTCAATTGTGAGACCAACGGTATTTTCACCCGGATCAAACACACCGTCCTTACCGGTACAGTCGTCTTTGAATTTAAGCATCACATTGCCATTTTCAAGAGAATATACATCTTTTGTTTTACCTTCATAAATTTTCTTCACGTTCAACACTCCTTTGTTTGTCTAAAAAAATCTAACAGATATATTTTATCACAAAATTCTCCGTATGTATATATTTTTTTGAAAAATATTTGTTATTAAAATACACAAAATTATCCGATTAATGACGGTTAAAATAAAACTTTATCCACAATTACGGCGAGGATGTGTATGCATAAGAAAGATTTGAGGTTGATAAATTAAAATTTAGCGGGAAGATAAAATGAGCTTAACGCACTAACTTATATTATATCACTTTATTTTTTCAGTTTCAATATTTTTCCGGCAAAAAAATAAAAATCGTCAGTTTGCAAAAAAACAGGTATGCGTTTTGTGGCAAAGTGCTAAAACTTTCGAAGAATCAAAAGTTTTTTTGTGAAAGGTGTTGACAAAACAAAAATTATATATTAAAATACAGTTAAAGAAAAGGAAACAATAAAAAGAAAGCAGGGAAGCTTTCTAACACCGCAAATGCAGAAAGGATTGAGTCCGATGGTTAGTAGCGAAGAGATAGTGACGGTTACATGCCGTCGGAAAAGCTTAAGATAGACTCCCGGGAATTTCGGAGGAATAAAGCGATAAGCGAATAGCCCGGAGGTAAATGAGTAGGAATTCCGGCAGTGTGTGACCTGAAAAATATCATAAACGTAAAATCATTTCTAAATGAAAAATAATAAAGCGAGGTATTTATCAAGAAAACTCCAAACTTAAAAAACAGATTTAAGATCAAACCGATGTAATGTATCTGTGATAAGTTTTCCGGCAAAAGAAAGTAATTCCATAATTAAGATACAGTGATAAATGATGTGCTCATAAAGGAGCAACATTTAAATCTAATGAAAATGAAAAAAGGTTGTTGAACCGGTTAATCCGGAGGTTTTAAAATTTATATAGATTATCCGGAAACGAATATCTCAGATATCAAAACAAGTAATCGGAATTTGAAAACGAGTCGTAAAGAAGGCTTAAAATTAAATCATTCTGAAAAAAATTAAATAAATTTAAACAAACCGCCCGGCTAATCAGCCCAGCGGTTTGTTTGATGTTATATTAAAATCATAGGAAAAAAAAATCAGACTTCTTTGTTGAATACCTTTATAGCTTTTTTAACGTCTTCTTTCATAGCGTTCATAGCGCAAACATAAATATCATGGTAGAAAGTTTTGTCTTCCATTGCGATTACGGCATCTGCACCGGCTTTGGACATATATGTATAGTAGTTGATTTTTCTTACGCCGAGGTCGATAACCTTTTTGAAATCTTCGTCACTTACGCCGCTTCCGCCGTGCATAACAATCGGAACATCAATCATTTCATTAATTTTTTTGAGTCTGTCGAAATCAAGCCTGGGCTGTTTGGTGTAGAGTCCGTGAGCAGTACCGAAAGCACAGGCAAGAGCATCAACACCTGTTTCTTTAACGAATTTAACTGCATCATCGGGGTCTGTGTAGATGCTTTCCAAAGCTTCTCCGGCACCCGATTCTCTTGCGCCCATAGAACCGATTTCGCCCTCTAAGGATGCACCGTATTTATCGGCAACTTCGCGAATGTGCTTTGTGTTGGCAATGTTTTGAGCTTCGTCGAGAGTTGAGCCGTCATACATAACAGATGTGAAACCAAGCTCAAGACCTTTTTTAACATAGTCCATATCCGTACCGTGGTCAAGATGAACGCACACAGGCACCTTTGCTCTTTTTGCATAAAATAGCATCATAGGAGCAACTTCCTCGATTGTGCAAAGACCCATTTCTTCGTGCACCTGAGCATGCATAATAATAACGGGAGAGTTTGTTTCTTCAGCGGCACCTATGATGGCTCTGGCATTTGCCATATCAACGGTGTTGAATGCACCCACGGCGCATTTTCTTTCTTCAGCAATTTTGAGGATTTCTTTCAAATTTACTAACATTTTTTTCTCCTTTTCATTTTTTGCTTTTTCCGTTTTGGGTATAATAATTATATGATATTTTTCGCATAAAAAAAGAGTAAGGTTGTATATAAATATTCAAATTAATCTCATTGTAATTGTGCGGTATGCTTGAATTAATTGCAAACATATAAATTTTCTGTTTGAAAATTAATAAAAATAGCTCTTTGAAAATTTGCAAATTGCACAGGACGACTTGACGGAGACAAAGTATATCTTTCGGATATTGCTCCCTTTGGCTTTGTGGCATTTGAGGTAAAATAATGAAAAAACAGAAATATTCTCTTTGAAAATATCAACATCCATACATGTCATAAACGCTCAATGTATTTCAGCGGTTATGACGAAGTTTATTCTGTATCGGATGTGACAGTTAAAAACGTTTATATAAACGGGCAAAGGCAGAAGTTGATGATTTCAAAATTGTAATCAATGATTATTGCAGAAATCTTAAAATGCTTTTGACTATAGACAAATCTCGCCACTCGCAGTACTTTTGTACAGCCTCTCTATCAATTCTGAATCATTTTTTCCTATTCCCCAAAAATGGACTGTAAAAAATCCGTAGATTTTTTACAGTCCATTTTAAACTTATTAATCACCAAAGCAAATATCCATATTCTTAGCCACCTTAACGAGT
>JAZSOL010000080.1:0-4060 GCA_045536915.1 Clostridia bacterium | reverse complement strand
GTCCTCTTTCGTCCCGAAACCCTGATGAAACGGGACGAAAGAGGACGCCGTCCCCTACGAAACATCCACGTTGATTTCATTATCAAACACCCCTATAAATCAAAATTTTTCTAAAAAATGGAGAATACAAAAAACAGCTCTTGAAAACTATAAGATGCTTGACCACGATGCCGGATTTATGTGGCACCTTGTGTCGGGAGCTAATTACCGCATAAACGGCGTGATTAGATGGGTGCACGTTAAATTTACATATGCCGACTTCTTCTTTGTTGAAGCTATGCTCAAACTTAAGGACGAAGATTTTTGCATTGTGATGTTATTACAACCATGAGCAAAAACAAATTTGTTTCTGAATACATAAAATGGTCAAAGAAAAAGAAATACCACCCCAACCAAACAAAAGCAAAAGCTTTCAAAAATTTAGACCGACACTTTTAATGCCGGTCTGTTTGTTATGCTGTTATTTAGTTGAAAAAATATTTTGATAACTTTAAAAATTTCTCTGGATTTTTTTACATTCCCTTTTTGTTATCTTATTATTTAATTTTCCAGATGTTGTCGCAGTATTCCTTAATTGCTCTGTCAGATGAGAACACACCTGCTTTTGCAATGTTAACGAGCGACATATTACCGAATTTATATTTATCCTTATATGTTGCCGACACTCTTTCCTGAGCCTTAACATAGGAATCGAAGTCTGCAAGGGTCATATAAGCATCTGCTGTGCCGTAGGCATTGGTGAGAAGCGATTTTGCAATATCGTCGAATCTTGCGCCCAAAACGTTTGATGTGAGCATATCGAGAACTCTTGAGAGCTTTGGATTGTTGCGCACATAGTCGAGCGGTGCATAGCCCTGACGCCAGAGTTCATCAACCTCGTGAGCCTTAAGACCAAACAGGAAGATGTTGTCTTCGCCAACGTTTTCAAAAATTTCAACGTTTGCACCATCGAGAGTACCGAGTGTTACGGCACCGTTTATCATAAGCTTCATATTACCCGTTCCTGAAGCTTCTTTTCCGGCAATTGAAATCTGCTCGGAGATATCTGCCGCGGGAATGATTTTTTCAGCAAGAGATACTCTGTAGTCCTCAATGAACACTACCTTTATTTTTTCTCTTGCTATCGGGTCATTGTTGATTGTGTTGGAAACTGCAACAATGAGGCGGATAATCTGTTTTGCCATAAAGTATCCCGAGGATGCTTTAGCCGCAAAAACAAAAGTTCTCGGCGCAATATCGAGATTCGGATTATCCTTGATTTCGTTGTAGAGATAAAGAATCTGCAAAACGTTTAAGAGCTGACGTTTGTATTCGTGGAGTCTTTTAATCTGAATGTCAAAAACAGAATCCGGATCCACGTTTATGCCGTTGGCCTGAGAAATGTAGTCTGCAAGCCTTTTTTTGTTGTTGCGTTTGATTTTAAAGAGGTTATCAATAACGGTTTTGTCGTCGGCAAACTTAAGAAGCTTTTCGAGGTCTTTTGAATCTCTTTTAAATCCGTCGCCAATGAGTTCTTCAAGATATGAAGTAAGCTCAGGATTCGACTGACAAAGCCAGCGGCGGTATGCAATACCGTTGGTAACGTTTGTGAATTTTTCTTTTCCGATGTTATAGTAGTCACGGAAAATACTTTCGGTGAGGATGTTGGAGTGAAGCTTCGACACACCGTTGATGGTATGACAGCAAGCAAGACAGAGGTTTGCCATTCTTACTTCACCGTTTGCAATAACAGCCATATAGTCAATTTTAGCGTAGTCGCCGGGGTAGATTTCGTGGAGCTTCTGAAGAAGTCTGCGGTTAATTTCCGAAACAATCTGATAGATTCTCGGAAGCTGTTCGCGAAACATTCCCTCGCCCCATCTTTCGAGAGCTTCGCTCATAACGGTATGGTTGGTGTAGGAAAGAGTTTTCTGAGTTATCTCCCACGCATCGTCCCAGCCGTAGCCGTATTCGTCCATCATAATTCTCATAAGCTCGGGCACGCAAAGTGCGGGGTGGGTGTCGTTGATGTGAACAGACACTTTATCGCCGAGGTTATCTAAGGTTGCATATTTCTTGAAGTGCTTTCCAACAATTGTTTGCAGTGATGCACTAACGAAGAAATACTGCTGCTTGATTCTTAAAATCTTACCATCAATATGGTCATCGGCAGGATAAAGGATTTTTGAAATAACTTCAGCCTTTGTGTTTTCTTCAAGCGCTTTTGCATATTCGCCTCTTGAAAATGCCGACATGTCAAGGTGTTTGGGGGATTTTGCGCTCCACAAAACGAGCTTGTTGCAGGCTTTTGAATCGTAGCCTGAAATAAACATATCGTAGGGAACGGCAATGATGCTGCTGTAGTCAACGTGCTCTGCGTGGAATGCACCGTTTTCGTCGAAATATTCGTTTACTCTTCCGCCGAATTTAACTTCCATAGATTCGTCGGGACGTGCGCTGAGCCAGACGTCACCGAGGTTGAGCCAGTCATCGGGGAATTCCATCTGCCATCCGTCAACGATTTTCTGCTTGAAAATACCAAATTCATAGCGGATTGAATAACCGGTTGCCGGAACGTCAAGGGACGAAAGGGAGTCCATATAGCAGGAAGCAAGTCTTCCCAGGCCCCCGTTACCAAGACCTGCATCGGGTTCCATCTCATATAGCTCGGTAATGTTGATATCTATTTTTTTGAGAGCTTCTTTGAAGCTGTCTTCAAGCTTTAAGTTGTAGAGATTATTGTGAAGTGATGTTCCAACGAGAAATTCCATTGAAAGATAGAAAACCTGCTTTGTTTCCTTTTTTGCAGTTTCTTTTTTGAATTCCATATTCTTTTCAATGAGTATGTCTCTGAGAACCATACAAAGTGTTTTGTACACCTGCTGTTTTGTTGCTTCCTTAACGGAGCATCCGAAATGTCTTTTGCATTTTTCGTCCATAAGACTAAATGCCTTTTTGTTGTCTATTTTCATTTTCTTCTTGCCTTTCTACTCACAAAATATTAATACATCGGTTTAACGTGAGCATAAAAACCGAAATCTATATAAAAAACACGGATATATTTCAATAAAGAAAAATATCTGCGTTTGAAATGTTTTATTAAAAAACATAACACAGATATATATTATACTATATAATTGATAAAAAAGCAATAATTTAATTTTGACTTTTCGCATTTTTAACAAATTTTGATTTATGGTGATGATAAAGGTGTAATGCAAAAGGCTGATAGCATACGTTATCCATGGGCATAATTCATATATTTTTTCTCCGTTAGGGCTTCACAATGTCCGCCTTTGGCTCCCATTCCTGCAGGTTCACTACGAAAAAAATATGAGTTATACCCATGCCTTTTGATAGTTTCATCTTTTTTGCCTTTTGCGTTAATTTAGTGAAAAAGTTAACATCACCAATAAAACGTATGAAAAATAAGCCTGAATTTTTATCAAAATAAAAGCACAAACGGTTTGTCGATTTAAATTAAATTTTGATTTGTGGGGGAGATGAAACAAGATTAGTGCGTTGTAGGGGACGGCGTCCTCGACGTCCCGGAACCCCGATGAAACGGGACCGAAGAGGACGCCGTCCCCTACAATACCGCAACACAAATTTAGGTTTCCAATTCACCGCTAAATCAAAATTTACCCACTTTGCAAATTAGTTCTATAATGGTTTAAAATTCATCATCTGCATGGTTTTTAGAGATTTCAGCTTTTTAAAATGGAAAAACATAAATTAATTTATTTTAGTTATGTTGACAATGCGTATTAATTGTTTTATAATAAATAATCAAAAATGTGAAATGTGAAGAGGCTGTATCAAAATGAAAAATAACGGTTCGTCGAGAACGCCGAACCCTACAAATTGCTGTGTATATATACTATGTACACAATATATGTAGGGGACGGCCTCCCGGACAAAACCGGAAAAATCATTTTGCTACAGCCTCTCTATCAATTCTGAATCATTTTTTCCTATTCCCCAAAAATGGACTGTAAAAAATCCGTAGATTTTTTACAGTCCATTTTAAACTTATTAATCACCAAAGCAAATATCCATATTCTTAGCCACCTTAACGAGT
>JAZSOL010000036.1:0-3208 GCA_045536915.1 Clostridia bacterium | reverse complement strand
TTTGCCCCTCTTAACCTTAATAAGGATGCTGTCACCTTCTGAAAAGGAGATTTTATTGCCTGAAACTTCATTACCGTTTACAAAAATTTTATAAGTGCAATCGGTTCTGACAGTGAGTTCACCGTCATTGATGCCATATGTAAGTGCATAGGCAAAGTTTCCTTTACCTGCGGAATATATGCTTTCAAAATCTACCGTGTTTGAGGTTACCGGAGGGAGTGGATAAACAAATTTACCGTCAAATGGCATTTCACATTCATAGAGCTTTGAAATACCCACACCGTCTTCATTTTTAAATTCTTCAACCGGTGAGGTTGCTCTGGCACTTAAAAGATAACATTTTGCCCATACCCAGTATTTTCTGACAGATGGCATAAAACTGAATTCAAAGGTATTCTCATTGTCACAGCGTACCATGAATGTAACAGGGTTTTCACCTTTTTTTAAGTGAATCGGACATCTGCACTTTCCGTCAGGACTGATGTCGGTGAGAGTGTCGAAAATAACCTCGTTTTCAAAAATAACCTTTGCATTGCCGATATAATTAATTTTAGCATCTGCTTCAACGCAGGCTTCAAGCACAGTCGATATATACACAACATTTCCCGGCTTCGCTTCGGGATAGAGCTTTTTGAGATTTATGATTCTCAGATCCTCGTGCTTATCATAATACACATCGTTTTTTCTGTAAGGACGGTACTCAACTTCGCCCTTGGGGCGGAGCTTTAGCATTGTGTCGGCAATGACCTTTATTGCTTCTTCAGGTGAGCTTACAACCGAAGCAAGCGATTCATTATATTCCATGTTTACTCCTCCGTATTATAAATCAAATTCAATATACATTACTTCATCCGAATGCCAGCCACCGGTGTGTGCACTGTAGGTTCCTTCGTGCCAGTAAACAGGAAGATTATCCTGAGCATAAACCGGCACTGTAGGACGCCAGATTTTGATATTTCTTTCCGACTTTAATATTTTGCGGATTACCTGCTCTTGCTCATAGGTGTTGCCGCAGTTGTGGGTTACATAGCTTTCAAGATACCATGCATCCTCACCCGAACGTGCAATATACACTCTGTTAGTATCTGTATATCCGCCATCAGAAGGATGAAAGCCCGCTTCGCCTACCCCGTAGTAATATGCCATACCGCCAACATATGTCTGAGAGCCGTCAGTCTGACCCGGAGCAAGAAATTCACCACCCTTTGCAATAGGAGCAGAAATCTTCCAACCGCTTTCTGACCGGCATGCGCTGTAATATTCAATTGATTCGGCATCATCAAGAACAAATGATGCAAAACCAACTCTGTAGGGTACTGTGGATGAAACCGCAAGAAGTCGTACTGTTGTTCCCGCAGGCGAATCATACACTATCTCAAGCTCATCAAGATTAATAAGGGTTCTTTCTCCGTTTCCGAAAAGATTAACTCCGGTAGAGTTTCCGTTCATGGTAAGGAGATTGCCTTCCGAATCAAATATACCGCTTCGGATAGTGTGGTCTCTGGAAATTTTGGGATGACCGTAGAGTGCAAAGAACCATCTTTCTTCAGTACCTCCGGATGACGGAACAGTAAGCTTGCGAACGTCAAAATAGAAAAGACCTCCGGCATCTGAAGATATAAACGTAACAGGCTTACTCCAGCTCAGAGCTTCATCACGGCTATAGCGGAATTCCCACGTTACCGAATTTACTCTTGTGAAGAGCCATAACTCTTTTCTTTTTGTGTTTTCAAAAAGCTGTGCATAGGTTACACTTTTTTCGTACCCCAGGGTAATTTCGGGTCCGAATGTGGAAATATCATACGGTTTTTCCGTTATCCGGTATTTAAGAGCCGGTGTTGTCGCATGACCTGTGTAGGCAACAATGATTCTGCCGTTTTCAAGAATACACATTGACGGTGCATTATGTTCATCGGAATAATTGCAGTTAAGACGGCATATAAGCACATCTTTTGAAGGTGTGAGTGAACATTTGGCATCAATTTCCTTAATGTGAATTTCTCCCGTATCCGTAACATAAGAAATATATGTGAGTCCGTTTGCACCAACAATGGATTTTTCGTTTATCCACCAGTCCGTGTTTGCTCTCTTGATACGTGCTTCCTTTGAGTTTTCGATATTAATCAATATTATACCCCCTGACGCAATATTATTAATTCTTATTATATCATCATACAGCAAAAATAATATGAATAACAGGTCAAAAAATAGTAAATACAGTTCAAAACCAAAGAATATTCTTGATTAATTAACCAAAATGATGTATTATAATATCAGGTGATAAACATGGCTTTTACAGTACCATACAGAATAAAATTTTCAGACAAAAGCTGCAACGATTCATACCGTCTCGAATTTTTGCACGAAATAATCAAAACACCGTTGCCTGAAGAAAAAGAAACCCTTCGCAAAGACGGCTTCAAAATGCCTCATACTCAGGATTTTTACGAATTGATATTTTTTAATTCCGGTTCCCGTGACATAGAGGTTGAAGGTAATATACGCAAATTTTCGGAAGGTGATGTTCTGATAATAAGTCCCGGAGAGGCGCATTGCGGCAGAAGCCACGATTGCGTATTGGACAGATATTACATCCACATTGGCAAAGATGTTTTTTCTTCCCTTGCAGACGGCGGAAAAAGCATAATGGCAGTGTTTGATAAATGCAAAAAAACAGGTAACAACTGCATAAGGCCATCTTCTGCCAAAAGAGCGGAATTGCGCAGCTTTTTGATGAATATTGACAATATAATCAGATTTTCGGATGAAAGCACAAAGGATATTGAAATATACGCAATTATTATACGCATTCTGAGCTTGCTTTCGGTCACACAGACAGACTCAAAACAAAACTTCCGCAACGAGACACTTCTTTCAATTATGTCGTACATCGAAAATTCATATCCCGATTCCAACGTGATAAACAATGCCGCAAAAAACATCGGAGTGAGCCGCAGCACACTGAGAAGAATGTTCAAGGATGAGCTGTTTACCACACCGTCTGAATATCTTTTGCAAATCAGACTTCAAAATGCAAGGCTTCTTCTTGAAAGTGGCGATTCGGTTACAGACACCGCAATGAAATGCGGTTTTTCCGACTGCTCACATTTTATAAAAAAATTTAAAGCCAAATTCTCAGTTACACCGAGAAAATACAGATGTGGAATCAGACAACAATCTGTTGCCGATTGATGTAGTAAGCATCCCC
>JAZSOL010000203.1:0-2594 GCA_045536915.1 Clostridia bacterium | reverse complement strand
GAGATAAGTTTCGGAGATTTTACCACAGATGCAAGAGTGGTGCTCGTTGGTAAAGATGCAAATGGTAACATAACAAGAGCCGTTATGACTGACGGAACTTATGTTAAGGAAAACGGCAAGAAAATAATTGCAACCGAAAATATAACATCAGATATTTCAGCAGAGCTTACATCCTCGAAAATTAACATTGTATCGGCAGATGCAGAGCTTAAAGCCGATGAAATAAGCGTTGTTTCCGGAAAGAACACAAAATCCGTTCTCTTCAACGGAACTGCAAAAGAATTTGGTGTGTCGGATGGTGTTATCAGCATTGGCAACAAAGAAGCAGAAGAAGTTGAAGTGAAAGACAACAACAAAAACGACGGTATCGGCGAAAGACCTTCCGGCGGCTCGGGCGGTTCCGGCGGAGGAAATTCAGGTGGAGTTCCCGGCGGATTTACACCTGTCAATCCTGTTGAACCCGAAATCGTATATCCTTTCAGCGATATTAAAGGTCATTGGGCTTCTGATTACATTGTAAACCTCCACATAAAAGGAATTGTAAACGGAAACTCCGATGGAACCTACAAGCCCGACAATGCAATTTCAAGATGTGAATTCATTGCCATTGCCATAAGAGCTCTCGGTATTGAAAAGAGTGAATATGCAGGCGGATTTGAAGATGTAAAATCCGGTGATTGGTTTGCAAATGATGTGCAGACTGCCATAGATCTCGGAATCATTTCAGCAGATTCAGTTTTCAGACCCCACGATAATATAACCCGTGAAGAAATGGCGAAAATCATTTCCGGATGTGCTAAACATCTCGGAATTGAAGACTCCAAAAATGATCCTGCAGACTTTAATGATTCTCAGTTCATAAGCGACTGGGCAAAGGAATATGTTGATTACGTTTCACGTAATGGTTTTATGAATGGTAAAGACGGAAATATCTTTGATGCAAAAGGCAATGCAACAAGAGCCGAAACCGCAACAGTATTTTCACGTCTTATCGGTAAGTGAGCACAGGGGGATATGAAATGAAAGTAAACATAACCGATTCCCGGTGCAGTGCATGGTTTATTCATTCGGGAAACGAAGCACCAATAGTTTTGTGATTAAAAGAGCCTGCTGTAGCTCTTGATTAAAATGATTTTAACATCAGTTAAAATATATAAGGGGTATTATCCCCAAAAAACAAGGAGGAATTTTTTTATGAAAAAGTTGTTAAGTGTAGTATTAACTCTGAGCCTTTGCATTTCATGCTTTGGTTCAATGGCATTTGCCGCATCCGATTCAGTTCAGGCAGACGCAGATGCTCTCACCGTGGCAGACATATTATCCGTTCCCGAATGGAATGGCAACACCCTTATTGATAACCTCGACATTGATGCCTACACCAAGGGTGAAGTAAACGAAAGCCCCATCACATGGGCTTCTTCAAACGAAGCTGTAATCTCAACTTCAGGTATCGTAACAAGAGGTGCTGAAGATGCAGAAGTTACCGTTACCGCTACAATCGGCGAAGGTGAAGATGCAATTGCAAAAGCATTCACATTCAATGTTCCTGCGGCATCAAAATCTATCAATGGTATGCCTGCGGTAAATGAAATGCTCGTAAGCGAAACATACTCCGGCTCCGAGCTTCCTGCAAGCACAACCTGGCTCCCTGAAGACCCTGAGTTTGACAGTTATTCTGTTGCAAACGGTAAGGTAAATATCGTAAGAGCAGACTGGTCACACTCCGGAAAGGAACCCGGTATCAACGTTAACGGAAAAACAACAACATCAGCAGTCTATGAATTTACCCTTGACTACACAAGCCATTACTACAGAATCAGATTCACCGCTGAAAGCTGGAAGGGCAATCCTCTTTACATGCAGTTATACAAAGGTGACAACGCTGTGAAAATAGGCAGCATAATCTACAGATTGCCCGAAAGTGCAAAAGCAAATAAAGTGAAATTCACCGTATATTTTGATTATTCTGCAAAAACAATCACAATCTGGGCAAACAACGAACTCCTCGTTGAAAAAATGGCATTTGAAGCAAGCGTAGCAAATGTAGCGTTCTTCAGAATATACACCGTAACAAACGGAAACCTTAACGGTACAGGTACAATGGCTGTAGATAACGTTAAGATATACACAGCAACCGAAACCCCCGTTTTTGCGGCATATAAAGAAGTTGTTTCCGGTCTTGTGGAAGGTACCACAACAACCTACGGCGGAAAAACATATCTCTTAAATGGTCTTAACCTTGCAAAAGTAACCACCTCAAACGGTGCGTCGGTAGAATATGCACTCAACGGCAACGGCGTTATTTCCGATGATGGAATTCTTACTCCCGATATCGTGGACAAAAATGCAAGCGTAGCAGTTACTGTTTCAAAAGACGGTTCCGAAATGAGCAAGGTATTTAACTATGTTGTTCCCGGAAAATACAACGCTGTGGGCAGAGATGCAACAGGTGCTGTGGATTATTCCAAATTTGCGCAGTCTTCACTTTTGTCGGAAACAGATTCTGCGATTGTGTATGACCAGCTTGCCAATGAAGCTTCCCGTGAGTCCTATGAATTCTCCGATGGTGCTTTTAAATATACCACAGTATCATC
>JAZSOL010000281.1:0-17390 GCA_045536915.1 Clostridia bacterium | reverse complement strand
TATCTGACCGTCGGTCTGTTTGCGTGTTGCAACCGTGCCACCGTATTTATCGCAATGATTCCAGAAATCATCCTGATCAATTAAAGGAAGCTCTGAAAGCTTTGCGTCTTCGGGCAAATCCTTATAAAGATTTGCATAATATTGCGAATTTTTTCTGGCATATGATATTATTTCATCAAGACTGTAGGTTTTATAGCTCATAATCTGTTATCTCCTTTTCATTTACTGCGAGTGCAATGATATCATTTTTTAACTCTTCATAATCTCCAACCGTCACAAGATGATCATATTTTCTTTCATTTTTAATAAGAATCTGCATAACAATATAATCATCATTTTCAGCACCCGGAATAATTCCCGAAAGTATGAAACCGCATTCAAGCGCAGTATTATATATTTCACTGCAAGCCGGAGAACGCATGGAAATCATAAGCTCAATCATTTCGCATTTTTTTCTGATTGCCGCCGTCACTGCGTTTTTGAGTTCGGATTTGAGTCCGGATGAAGCGTTGCGGATAATAATTTTTCTTATTGAAAGAGAACCGTTATCTTCAACCAGCATCTCCGTGATGTCACCAAATCCGGTTCCGGTTTCGATTTTATGTTTCATACCGAGTCTTCCATATATTTTCTCAACAAGTTCCATAATCTCTTTCGGCGGATATATCACACAAGATGCATCAGAATCAATAATCTTCACGCTCGAGAGTAAATCAAGGCGACGAGTGCCGTCTTGGTTGTATTCACTTTCGATATCCGTTCCGAGATACGACAAAAGAAGCGACGTAGCAACAAAACCGGCACGGATAAATGCTTTTTGCGACATAGGATGAAATGCAACCGGCTGCCCCATTAAAGCTCTGAACCCTTCTTTTTTTGCAAACTCCAGAGAATAGTCCATAAACTTTGAAAACAGTTTGAGACCTCTGAATTCTTTTCTGATAACAACCGTTGAAATTTCCGGCATACCTTTATATAAATCGGAAAAAGCAAGTGCAAAGTGACCCGCCGTCTGCCCATGGTCGTTAACAGCAAGAAAAGACATCAGATTGCCGTTTTTTATCATATTCAAAAAATTATCCACATAATAAAGACGCTCGTATGAATAAGAATAGCCATATTCTGAATAAATGCAACGGATGGCTTCGATTGCATCAGCTTCATTGGCAACAGGGCGGATTGTTATATTGGTGTCGAGCGCTTCGGTTTCCTCGTAAGGCTTTGGAGTTTTAAACTTAACGGGATTAAGAATCTTAAGGCGTATAAACACCCTCTGACCGTCTTTGCCGAGTTTTTCCATCCCAACATCATCAAGCCACATATCCATCAGATAATTTCTGAAATCATCTTTACTGTTGGTAAGATTATTTTTATCATACGAAAAATCAGTCCACGCAGGAACGCCCTTGTCTTTCACGGAAACCTCAAAAAAGGTATCGGAAAGAAAAAATTCTACCCAGATAGGTCCGTCGGAGTTGGGGTATGCATTCTCTATTCTGTTTTTAAGAACTTCACCCACCGCAAAGCGGAGTTTGTTGCATCTTGAAAAATCGTGGGCCTGATGATTCTGAATCATTATGTCAAGAAAGCTCAAAACAGCATTGATGCACCATTTTTTGTTTTGAATTTCAATTGTTGCAAGTTTTTTCAACTATATTCACCTCACTTAAGTGAAATTCTGTTCCATCCGAGAACAGGACTATAGTCTGTGCAGCTTCCGTAAACTGTGCACTCACGGATATTGTTGCAAAGACTGTGATCAAGATTATCGCGGATTATAACTTTTTCATCTGCACCTGTAATTTCAAATGCAATATATTTACCGTTTGATTTAATATTGCTTTTTGAAAGTTCATTAAGGTATGCAATGCAATCATCTTTAATGTTTGATTTAAATTTATAATCGTTGCTAAGAGAATTTTCAATGTGTGATTTGAAGCTGTTGAAATCATCCTTTCCGCATTTGAATATATAACTTGTAAAAGATGCCTGAACGGATTTGTTGAGCAAAAACATATCTGCATTTATTCCTTTTTTACTTAGTTTTTTGCGTTCCAGAGCAATCATCAGAATATATACTGCGAAAGAAACAACTTCAGCCACGGTGTATGATGCCCACACACCGTTTAGTCCGAATATCCTGCCAACAACAAAAACGCTTAAAAGGAATATGACAAAACATCTGAGACTCACGAGAATTCCCGACATAACACTGCGCTCAGTGGACTGCAGATAATATCCCAAAACAACATTCACAGTCATAATAATCATACTCACCGAGAATATGCGCACCGCAACCGATGCTTTAGAGAAAAGCTCAGCATCGGAAATACCGAACACCATAGGCACAACACCCGGAACAATTTCAAGAATCAGTGTTACTGCACCGCACACAATTAATGTTGTTATAAATGCCATATGAAGTGTAGCTTTTATGTTGGTGTAGCTTTTTTCTCCGTAGTATAGACTCACCATTGGCTGAATCGTCTGGCTTATTCCCTCAAACAGAGCAAGAGAAACCGTGTAGAGATTAAATACCACTGTGTATACAACAACACCGTTTGTTCCTGCTAATTTAGAGATAATATGATTCAGAATCAGAATTGTGGCAAACTGATACACAAAGTGAAGAGCCGTACTGCTTCCGTTTTTGAAAATTCTAAAGACGTTTTTGTTGATGTTGAAATAAAATCTCAACGTGTTCTTTTTGGTGAAGAAATGCCCTGATATAACAAGCACGCTCACGAGCTGACCGAGCACCGTTGCATATGCCGCACCGGATATTCCCATTTCAAAAAAGCCGATAAACACAATATCAAAAATTATGTTTATTATTATTGAAAGAAACATTCCCACCATTGAAAGATTAGGTCTGCCGTCGTTTCGAACAAAAAACGCCATTCCAACATTGAGCATAAACACAGGTCCGCCAATGAGAACTATTGCAGAATACGTTTTAACCATTTCAAACACATCATCGCCTGCACCAAGCCAATGCGTTATGCCATCGGCGAAAAACACTCCGGCAAAAAGAAGTATCAACCCTGAAAATGCAAGAAGCTCAACAGACAGACTAAACAGCTTATGAGCGGATTTGCGGTCGCTTTTTCCGGCTTCGATGCTCATTGATATTGAGCCTCCAACGGCAAAAAGAGCCGCAAACGTGTTGATTATCATGTAAATCGGAGTTGCATATGTAACAACCGATAACGATTTATCATCAAGAAAATATCCAATAATAACCGTATCGGCAAATGATGCAAGTGCGGTTGTGAGGTTCATAAGTATAGTGGGCACAAGCATTGCAAGAAAAATTTTCGATACAGCCGGATTATATTTTTTAAAATAATTACTGTTCATGTTCTCTCCTTATACCGTTGTTCTTTTGTCTACAACACTTCTTACCTTTCCTCCGCCGGAGCTGAGAATAAATTCATCTTTTTTTCGACGTACAACGCATACACTTCCCGTTTTATCCGTGATACATTCCATGATTTCAGGGTAGTTTTCTGCAAGAATTTCCACAGCTTCCTTTTCATCAATTGCAAAATCTTCTTCAACACAAATTGTCATACAACTGATTTTGTTATATTCAAGCACAAGCTGAAGCCATCCTGTGTAGTCCATTTTTTCACCAAACACGGATTTAATTGTTTTGTAGTTCACATAATTTGTGGCAAATTTAAACACATCGCCGAATCTTCCGAGAAGTTCAAATTTCGGTGCAAGCCTGCCGCATTTGCAGGGTTCGGTTATAAAACGACCGAGATCACCTATTTCATAGCGTTTGATTTCTATGTTTTCCTGATCGCGCGGAGTCCAGACAAGTCTGCCAACCTCTCCGGTTTCAGCCGGTTCATCTGAATCGGTTTTTAAGATTTCAAGATACTTTGTTGCAACAACGTGGTGCTCGGTTCCCTCGCAATATTCACACGCATAACCCATAGAACCTATTTCGTTGCATCCGTACACAAGCGATGAAATTCTTTTTATGCCGAAAGTTTCTTTTAGATATTTTATCTGCGCCGGGTCAAAATGTTCTCCGCCGTAGAGAACCTTATCAATTTTTCCGTAGCAGCTCAAAGCCTCTTTTTGTTCATTAAAGAGCCTCAAAAGATACGTTGGCATTCCAACGAGAACATTCACACCATTGGAAATTATTTCGTTTGCAACGTGCTCCATATCCATATTGGCAGTCATCGGAAGCTGAACAATATCAGCCTTTTTAAGAGCTTCATAAATGCTTATAAAGCCTCCGTATAAATCTCCGCAATAGAAAAGATTCATGCAAACATCATTTGCAGGGTCAATTCCTGCTGCGATAATTATTCTTGCAGTTTCATCGTATGTAACCTGAGCATCATCATACGAATGAGGAGCATACTTTGCCTTTCCGGAGCTTCCGCCGCTCTTTAAAAGAAGATATCCTGTGTCTTTTATTTCACGTTTTGAAGGGAAATCCTCTTTGTTCATAAGCGGAGTACCGTCTTCAAAAGGCGGTTTTTTCATTGGCGCCATTTCAGAAAGCGACATTGAACCTTTCGGCAGATTGGAATTCACAACACTCACTCTTTTAAGATAATGTGTCATTGCATAAATTCCGTCGTGAGGTTCACCGGTGTAGCCTCCCATCATAAGACCGGGTTCGGTTATACGGTTAACGCCTCCTGCAAGAAGAAGTGATGAAAGCGGAACAATTTCATCTCTTCCGCACGCAAGACCAACGCTTTGCAAATAAGAGCGGAACGGACGGAGAACAGAAATTATTTCATTTCGTTTTATTGGTTTAACAATGAGCGTACGATACAAAGGAGATGCTGTAAGTTCGCTTGTGAAGTTCACAAATAAGCGGCAACCGTCTCCTTCAAAAAGCTTTGCTTCACCCATAAGTTCATCGAGATGGCACAGCCTGGTTTGAGTTGTAAGCTCTGCATACTCAGCCGGAGAAGCATCGTGCAGAGGATGAGAATCAGACACTTCCTGCAAGACCTTTATAAGCTCCGATGCAAATTCAACAAGTTCTTCATTTGAATCTGTTTCGTAATACACAACCTGAGGCGCACTGCACGCCTGCTGGTCATTTATGCACACATCTTCAGCAAGACCCTTAAGCGCTTCTGTGCAATAGCCTTTTTTGGTAAAATATGCAAAACTGATACGGTTTCCCCATTCAACAATTTTAACTCCCGATGGTGCAAGCTTGCGCACTCCGGTTGTTGCGGCATCAGAACCCCAAACGGCAACGGTGTTGCAAAGAGCAAACATTTCTCTGAGGAGCTCCTCGTCCTTTGAAGAAAGCGGGAATACGTAGAAATATGGGCTAAGGCTTTCGTCTATCTCACACAGCTTTTCAACCATTGCCATTGCAACCTTATGGGCGCCGGATGCAGTTTTAATAACATTGATGTTTCCCGTGAGAATTCCCTCAACAGAGCTAAAAAACGGAAGCATTGCATCGTTTGAGCTTGTAACGTGACCCAAAACACCAACAGGCATCCATCCTTCAAACTGCTCTT
The DNA here is from genome assembly GCA_045536915.1 of Clostridia bacterium. Lineage (GTDB taxonomy): Bacteria > Bacillota > Clostridia > UMGS1810 > UMGS1810 > RGIG1828. The sequence goes on along the minus strand of JAZSOL010000281.1, from coordinate 11,874 downwards.
CACGGGTGCTGATGCGGTTTATTTCAAACGGAATTTCGCCAAGCTCTCTTTTGATTTTTTTGAAAAGCTCTTCTGCCGACAAAACAGCTATTGATTCTTTCTTTATCTGAATTGCTTCATCACGCGAAAATCCAAGTTCGGTAAGTTCACAAAGAAGAAATTCTTCATCTTCCACAATATACTTTCCGAGTTTGTCGAGACTGTTTATAACCTTTCTTATATCCAAACTGCCACACGATAAAGTTTCGGCAATAAATTCGCCAACACCTTTAAGACATTCGGATTTTTGCGCCTGCATTCTTTTTCCTTTTATAATAAATTCCATAATTAAACCTCCTTGTTAACGTTTGAGAAGTTCGCTTGCGGTTATTGCACAGCTTTTGCCCTTGCTTGTTCCCGCACGGCCGATAATTTCCATAAACGGTGTTTTAATTCCGCATCCACACTCGGAGGCATCATGCAACACAGCCATATCACCCATCAAAACAGAAACCGCCGGAACACTCAAAAGATGCGGGGTAACAAAGTTTGCAAAGCCCGGCTCACCATATGGCAGAGGTTTGAGAGTTTTAACATCACGTATAAACATACGGCTATACACGGGAATGTGGAATTTATGATTCGGACATTCAAAATAAGGCACGCTGTGTTCCGTTGAACCGTAGCCGTCACGGCAGTTTTCAGAAGGTATGCCGAGCATTTCTTCAACCAATGCATAAAGCTCTGATTTCTGAATCTGCTTGTCGGCATATCCTTTCCAGCCTCCTCCTAAAAGTGTCATGGAATTTTTGTTGAGTTTTAATGGTCTGTGACCCGATTCTTCCATCTGACGCACCGTGAAATATAAAAACGACGGAAAACCGAAAATCCTCACCGGAAGCCCCTGCTTTTCATATTCTTCAAGAGCATTTATTGTTCCGTACACATCGAAATCATGCCCCTGACCATTGTAGCGCAGAGCAAAAAAAGTTTCATTAACCGGCGCATACTGCAAAAGACCGATATCCGTTTTCGCAGTTCCCAGATCTTTGCTCACGTTTGCAGGTTCATATGTAAAAAGCAGATAGTTGGTTGGTTCATCGGAAAGAAAACCAAAATATTCAAATTCGTTTTTTACCATTGAATTACCAAAATCAAAGCTATCCTTATCAAAAAACATCTGACTCTTTTGTCCGGTTGTTCCGGAGCTTGTGGCATGTTCTGTAATTTCACTTTCATCAATGCTTAAAACAACGTGTTTTTTGAAAAAAATTGCATGGATAACGGGAATCTTTTCAAGGTCATCTTCCGTTTGCAAATCTTCCGGTTTCAGATTTGCCTCTTCCATATATTTTCTGAAAAATTCATTATTATCAATATGATGCGAAACACATTCACGCATAGCCTCCATAAAAATTTCGGATGAACCATCATGGTCATACACATCTTTAAGTTCAAGCAATTTTTTTCTTGCCGTCATTAATATCACTCCTGTCATCAAATTTTAAATAAACAGTATTTTCTAACATTATATCACAAACTTTCGCGTTTTTCAATACAAACTTGTTTGTTTTAAACAAAATAAAACTATTGACAAATGCAATTATATTTGCTATAATAAATAAGTCAAATGAAGCACGCGGGAGTGGCTCAGTGGTAGAGCGTCACCTTGCCAAGGTGAACGTCGCGAGTTCGAATCTCGTCTTCCGCTTATCATTTCAGAGAACGTACATCTTCTGTGCGTTCTTTTTTTGTATCCGGGAGGGCAAAATGAAAAGGATTCTCAGTCTTACAAGGCAGGCAGTTCAAAAATATAATATGATAAACAGCGGCGATGTTATCGGAGTTGGAGTTTCAGGCGGAAAAGACAGCCTTGTTTTGCTGAGCGCCTTAAACACGCTTAAAAATTTCTATCCCCGCAAATTCACGGTTAAGGCAATATCCGTTGACATTGGCTTTGAAAATGCCGATTACTCCCCTATCAAAGAATTTTGCAGACGTGAAGATATTGAATTTCACATCGAAAAAACTCAAATCAAGCAGATTGTGTTTGACGAAATAGCGGAGAAAAATCCGTGTTCGATGTGTGCTAATTTAAGACGTGGGGCACTATGCAGAGCTTCAACAAAGCTTGGCTGCAATGTTATTGCACTCGGACACAACCGCGACGATGCAAATGAAACCCTACTCATGAATCTTTTTTTCAATTCAAGAATATACAGCTTTGAACCGGTTACCATGTATGACGACTCAAAGCTCAGGCTGATAAGACCTCTGATTTTTGTTGGCGAAGGTCAGACGCTTTCGTGTGCAAAGAAGTATAATCTTCCTGTTATGAAAAAGGTGTGTCCAAACGACGGTTATTCTCAAAGGGAGCACATAAAAAATCTGATTGAGGACCTATACCGTACCAATCCCAATGTTAAAACCAACATATTTTCTGCCATAAGCTCAATGGAATACTACAAAAAATACGAAAACAACAACGGAGAATGATTTATGTTATATATGACAAAAGCTCTTGATGAGGCTAAAAAAGCATATTGCGAAAACGAGGTTCCGGTGGGTGCTGTTATTGTGCAAAACGGCAAAATAATCGCCTCATCCCACAACACAACCGAACAGGAAAAAGACGCCACATGCCACGCTGAAATGAACGTCATAAAATCCGCTTGCCGTGCTTTGGGAAGTAAGTATCTCGACGATTGCGATATGTATGTTACTTTAGAGCCATGCCCAATGTGTGCCGGGGCAATAATAAACTCGAAAATAAAGCGTGTCTACATTGGTGCGCCTGAACCTAAAAGCGGATGCTGTGGTTCGGTTTTCAATCTTTTGGAAAGCAAAATGTTTAATCATAATCCCGAAATTTACCACGGAATGTCTGAAGATGAATGCAAGGCGCTTATGAAAGAGTTTTTTGCCCAAAAAAGACACCCATAACGCATATAGCATAAATCACTTTAAGGCATATTTCAGATTTTTAAGTTCATTTCTCACCTTTGCTCTCATCCAGCTGTCGGCTGTTTCAACAGAACGATACAAAGCCGTGAGTAAATATGCCCGCATATTTTTTACGTCTGATTGAACCTGATTGATTTTATGGTACACATATTCAATATGGGTCTCATCAAGGCTCCAGAATCGTTCTTTAACAACTTCCATAGAATGCTCTTCACCGCCTATGGTTATTGATTCTTTTGCACTGCAAACGACCCCGAGCATAAGCTCCACAATCTGATTAAGCCATATTTCACCGCATTGTTTTTTTAGCGCATTAAAATTAATATTAGATTTTAAGATTTCACAATACATTATTCTTTTTTCAGTCATATCAGTCGTTGATTCGCTTTTGTTTTCATTTTTGTCTTTACCGTTAACTCTATGATATGATTGACTGATATCAATATTATTTTTATATATATTATTATTTTCTTTATTATTAGATTTCTCATTTGAAAACTCCTGAATTTCATTTTTGGAAACTACAGAGTTATCATTTTGGCAATCGGCGGTTTTTGTTTTGGAATCCGGCTCAGCTTCAGGATTATCATTTTTATAAACGGAATCGGAATTGGTTATATCTTTGCCGTCGAAATCCTTAACAAATATTTTTGAAGGCTTTCCAAGTCCCCGATTCACCCGCTCTATAAGGCCGATTCCTTTTTTTGTGTCGAGTTCGTTGAGTATTCTGATTGCTTTGGCACTACCGCAATTGAGCTGTCTGGTTATTTCCTCAACCGTGAAAATAATATATACTCTTTCCTCGTCTTTCCAGCCGTTTTTCGCCGAAAGAAACCATCTGCTTCGCATCATAGAATATAAAACCTTCGCCTCTGTTGAAAGCTTCCGTAATTTCGGGCACGAAAAAAGTGTGGAGTGTAATTTAAAATACTGAATATCTTCTTTTACGGGTGTGTTTGTGGTTGTTGTAATATTCATTTTATCATCCTTTCTGCTGTATATATTTAATTATACAACAAAATCAAAGGAGACGGGGAAATATGAAAAAGCGAGCTCAAACCCTTGTTTTAAGCCGGTTTGAGCTCGCTTTGATTTCGTTTTGGTACACATATGCTTTTTTGCAATCAGCAAAACATTTCAAAAAATTGAATTGACTTTTATTTTAAATATGAAAAATCAAATGTAAACACAGCTTTTTCGTTTCCAAACTCTTCATTGCTGACCCAGGTTACTGTTTTATCAGTAAGGTTATAAAGAGCTGACCATACTGTAATTGTGTTTTTATCAGATTCGCCGTTTGATGCATCCCATTTTCTTCTGCCTACCAATTCCAAAACATCCATAGCTGTTTTGGCAGAAATAACACCATCTGTATTACTTCCGTCAGGATTGATTTTGCTCTCGATTGCATTGTATCTGTCGAAACCTTTCATATCCTTTTCGTTGGTGTAATAATTTGGAGTAACAATGAAGTTTGTTATATACTGAAACCCGTTTGCTTCTTCTTTTTCTCCAAGAATAGCATCATCTGTGTTATAATAAACCTTAAGTTCCCGCTTTGTTCCGTCTGTATCGGTTTCATCTGCCATATTAACCCATTCGATTATTGCAGATTTGCCGGTACTGTCTGCTACCATATAGTGGAATGAAGTGTTTGCACTATCGTGAAGGTCATACTGTTTAACAAGTCTGACTGCCTCATCCACACTTCCTGCGTAATCAAGAATCATTCTGAGCATTGTTGTGGATGTAAGGTCAGGTTTATCAGTCATTTGATTTGTTGCAACAACTTCATCTTCCCTGCCCTGATAAGACATATAGATACCACAAGAAACACCTGCTTCATTGATACCGTCAAGAGGTGCATAAGTTGAAGCAAGAGAAATAAGTTTCTGCATCATACCGTCAATCGGAGCACCGTCTTTTATGCCTAAAAACTGCAGGTCAACGCTTGAAATTGAAGCATATCTTCCATTGCCCGGATTTGTTCTTACAATCATTCCGGTGGTTTTGGAAAAATCATAGTTTCTTCCAAAATATCTTTTTCCGTTTTCATCCACCGAAGTAAATGATGAACAACCAATATCGGGAGCTTCAATATTGATTGGGACAATACCCTTTGTTATATTGTCAACTATAAACTGGATAAGCTCTCCGTCGTTTGATACTCCGCCCTGAGCAATAAATTCATCAAAATAGTAATCTCCGCTTACGTCCATAATATAAACAGGACCACTCTTGTTTTCTTTGTTGGCATCAACAAGCATTTCGATTGATGCAAGTGTGGATATTTCATTATGCCATAAAGCATATACCAAAATACCTGCTATAAGAATAAGCGAAAGCAATACTATTCCTGTTGCAATTAAAATTTTCTTTGTTTTTTTCATACTATCTTACCTCTACAATTCCGTTTTCTTTTATTGTGATTTCCATACCGTCTTTTACATATTCCAGAAAATCGTCACCAAGACAATCTATTACCGGCATTGAAATATTGTCTACCCACACATCAGCTAAAACCGCACCTGCAGCTGCAAGCGAGTCTATATGATTTGCAAAAAGCATACACGCAGGATTCTTTTCCAAAGCACAAGCACAGTAAAGCACGAGCCCACCTGTTGTTGAACCTATTGTTTGCGGAAGACAAAGTGCTTTGCCTATCATGGGCTTTCCGTGAATATCCTTATTGTTTTGGTCTCCGCATTTTACTTCTTTATCACCAAACTGAAGTGCCATCTGAAAAGAAGCAAGTGTATTAAAGCCTTCGGTTGATACCAAAGCCTTTGCAGTAACTGTTCCGGGTGTAACAACCCTGCCTTTAAATGTTCTCATTATCTTTTACCTCCCGAAATGATGTTTAATATCTCCTCATCCTTATAGTATTTTGAACTTGTGTATGTGCGAAGTTTGTTGGAGGATGTGATAACCGGCATTTTTTTGCAAAGCGGATTATTCATATACATAAGAGGACAGATATATGATGTTATAACTCCCGTAGCTTTAAGACGAGAAGCATATTCTGTTTTTTCAAAGGTTTCAAGAACTTTTGGAGCAGCGGTAAATACTGTGGGAATAACCACTTTTTTCTTCCCATTTTTCTTGAGTTCTTTTTCCACATTTTCTGTCCAGTCCTTAAGCTGCTGAAGTGACAAATGCGGACATCCCACAAAACAAAGCTTTGGCTCTGCATTGGGATTTTTCCATACTACGGGATAATTTTTCTGAACTCTTTCAAGTTCGGCATCATCAATGACATATTCCTTTGCATCGCCCGTAATCAATTTTTCGCCGAGTTCCACAGCTTCGGGTGTGAGATTTTCAATGTGGTAAAGACCAACCGCACCGTTTGAGGCCGTTGCCGCACCAAAGTCTTTGAGATATGATGTGGCAGAATCATTAAGCTCTGTTCCTATCCATTTATCGAGTCCAACAACATACGGAACATCTTCCATAACTTTCATACCGATTGCAGAGCCTAAAAGCTGTGCTTCGGGTTTCTTTGTTGTTTTAACTATAACTTTCCAGGTTGCTTTTCTACCTTCATCCGTAAGCAAACCGAAATACGGAACATAGCCAACGATTGAACCCATTATGTCGATAATTCCTGAGTTTCTGTTGCATCTTGCACCAAGAACAGAGTTTGCATAAACAACTGCACTTGATTCCGCCCAGGAAAGCACTTCGCCTTTCTGCGGTTTATTTCCAACCTCATCCATATAGCAAGTACAGGTAAAAGCGTCATCATTCATAAGACCGAGTTCATGAAGTTGTTTTTCGTAAAAGCCCTGCTTTGTGTACATAAATTTATTGAACACAAGATTCTGCAAAAAATTTGCAGGAACATTTTTATCAAGCGGTCTTGGATCAACCGAGAAATTTTGCTCAGAACACACACCCGCATCAAGAAGTTTTTGCATAAGCTCATATACGGGTGCCATAACCTTAAGACCAAATGATGTTACTAAATGATTATATTTTGATGTGACAGGCACGAGTTTTTCGGCTTCAAAGGCATCGCCGTACATAACAAGTGTTTTCATTACTTTTGCAAGTGTTTCACCTTTTTCACCATCAAGAATTGCTTGCTGCTCTTTGGTAAGTATCATTTTTATTCCTCCCTTATATCTTCATACACACATCCCACGCGCCCCAAATAACCGTGCGTAAGTTTCCAACTTTTGAGGCATCACCGATAATGTGAATTTTGCCGCTCTTTTTAGCTATTGGTGTGGGGTTGTAGCCTACTGATAAAACCACAGAATCGGCGCTGATTTTAAATTCTTTTCCGTTTTTATCCTTAACCAAAACGCCATCTGACATAATTTCACATACTGCCGTTTCAAGATGAACGGGAACCTTGTTTGTTTTAAAGAAATCACGAAGATAGCTTGTGTTGGCAAGGCATACACCTTTTGTTGTGATAAGGTCATCCTACATTTCAATAATTATTGGTTTTTTACCTTTCAGATAAAGGTCGTATGCTATTTCACATCCGGTAAGACCGCCACCGATTACGGCAACACTCTCACCAACATCTTTGTTTCCAAGAAGATAATCTATCGCTTCAATAGCCTTATCTGCACCTTTTACGGGAATGTTTTTCGCTTTTGCACCGGTTGCAATAATTATTTCGTCAGCACCAAGAGATTTAACGTCTGTTATTTCTGTGTTCAGTTTAACTTTAACAGGATGTTTTTTAAGTTCTCTTATGTACCACGCAATGAGTGCTCTGTCTTTTTCCTTAAAGGAAGGCGCAGATGCAGCAATAAACACACCGCCAAGTTTATCGGTCTTTTCATAGAGAGTAACATTGTGTCCTCTTTTTGAAAGCAATATTGCTGCTTCCATACCACCTATTCCACCACCGATAACAGCAACATTTTTAGATTTCTTTGCTTTTTTGATATTATATTTTTTTGACTGCATTGTTTCGGGATTTAATGCACAACGTGAAAGTCCCATTGTGTCGGTTAAATCTTGCGTGTTTGCGTGCCCTTTTGACGATGAGAAATTAAAGCAAGCACTATGACAACAGATGCAAGGCTTGATATCCTCGATTCTGTCTTCGATAAGCTTTGTTATCCACTGGGGATCAACAAGGAACTGACGTGCAACACCCACAGCATCAATTTTTCCGTCAGCAACCGCCTTTGCGCCAACCTCTGCATCCATTCGTCCTGCACACACAACAGGAATATCCACAAATTCCTTGATGTGTGATACATCATCAAGATTGCAGTTTTCTGGCATATACATCGGCGGATGTGCCCAATACCATGAATCGTATGTACCGTTATCGGCGTTGAGCATATCATATCCTGCATCCTGCAAATATTTTGCAGCCTTTTCGGATTCTTCCATATTTCTGCCAACTTCCACATAATCTTCGCCGGGCATAGCACCCTCGCAGAAACCTTTCATTTTAGATTCAACGGAATAACGGAGTGATACGGGGTAATCCTCACCACATTCTTTTTTGATTGCTTTTACGACTTCTGCCGCAAAACGGTAACGATTTTCAAAACTTCCGCCGTATTCATCGGTACGATTATTGAAAAATTCTATTGCAAATTGGTCAAGAAGATAACCCTCGTGCACCGCATGAACTTCAACACCGTCCACACCAGCATCACGGCAGAGCTTTGCTGTTTTTGCAAAGGCTTCTATAATTTCGTGAATTTGTTTGGCTGTCATTTCAGGGCATATAATATCATGTGCCCATCTTGAAGGCTGAGGACTCGGACTTGCAAGTTCATGATTTGTGTCTATTATAGGTTTTACAATAGCACGAGTAATTTTATTTCTATGAAGTGGAGCAACAAGTTCTGTAATCGCCCAACTTCTTCCCATACCAGCGGTAAGCTGAACAAAAAGCTTTGCTCCTGTTTTATGGATTTCTTCCATAAATTGTTTCAGTTCATCAAACATTTTAGGATTTTGCCAAAGCCACTTCCCGAAAAAAGTATCACGAAGAGGAGCAATGCCCGGAATAATAAGACCAACATTATTGTTTGCCCGCTCCAAAAAAAGCTTTGCAGCTTCTTTGTCAAATCCACATCCGGTGAGTTCAAACCATCCAAAGAGTGATGTTCCGCCCATAGGACACATTACGATTCTGTTTTTAATTTCCACATTTCCTATTTTCCAAGGTGTGAATAAAGCTTCGTATTTTTCGTTCATTCTATCACTTTCCTTTCAGAATATTATATACATATAAATAATAAAGCCGGGAAATATACAGGTTTCAAAAGCTCATCCGTCGACTAAACCTCCGGAAGATACACTTGTTGAAACTTCAACAAGTGTATTATAACAAAAACTTATTGAAAAGTCAACAAATTTGAAAAATATTACATTAAAGCTTCTGGAGCTTATGGACAGAAAAGACCTCAGGGCAATCACCCATACAGGCTCAACCGAATTTATGAAATCTGAAACAGAACCCGTAATATCCGATTCGGCAAAGCACCTCGCAGAGCTTGCCAAAGTCTATTCGCCCGAAAATCCGCTCTATGTGGTGGCAATCGGCGCAATAACAAACGTAGCTTCGGCTATTCTCTTAAGCCCCGAAATCAGCGAAAACATTGTTGTGGTATGGCTTGGAGGTCATTCAAGAGATTTTCATGATTCAAATGAATTCAATATGCAGGGTGATATTGCGGCGGCAAGAGTTGTGTTTGCAAGCGGAGCGCCTGTGGTTCAGCTTCCGTGTATGGGAGTTGTGAGCGAATTCAGAGTGAGCCCCATTGAGCTCGACGCCTACATAAAGGGCAAAAACAAGCTCTGTACATACCTTGCCGACAACGTGCGCAACGAGGTTAAAGACCTGCTCACCACCACAACCGCTTCAAGAGTTATATGGGATGTGACGGCTGTTGCGTGGCTTTTGAACGACAACAACCGCTTCATGTTTTCACGCAAGGCTCCAATGGCGGTTCCCCAGTATAACCACGTTCACAGCTTCGACACCACACGCCTTATGGAATACGTTTACTACATCCGCAGAGATGCGCTTGTAACCGATTTGTTCAACAAGCTTACCGACGGAAAGTGTTTTGAATAAAAAAACATCCGGACCGCACAGCTCCGGAGCTATAAAAAGCACAAGACCTGATTTTTGCAGATATGCTTCAGCTTCTGCAAAAACCAGGTCTTTTTGATTACTTATTTGTTATACAGAGGAAAAACTCAACAACATCTTTTCTTTCTCTTGTCATCGATTTGCCGTTGGTGAAATCGGGTATTTACTGATTTGATTCTCGTATCGGAAGGTTTTTCTGCATCTTTTGGTAGTAGCCAATAAATAGAACGATGTCAATATTGGTATATTTCTCAATTTAACATTTTTCAAAATAAATTTGAGTACAATATTTTCATAACATACCGTGATAATATAACAATATGAAAAATAAATCAATATAAAAGAAATTTGTGTTATTCCCACTCGGCAAATTTTTTCTAAGAGGCTGTAGCAAAATGATTTTTTCGGGACGTCCGGGAGGCCGTCCCCTACTACCTTGTAACATTTAAAATTTGACCATTGTAGGGTTCGGCGTCCTCGACGAACCGTTATTTTTCATTTTGCTACAGCCTCTTTTATGGAAATATTCAAATTTTTTCTCTCAAATCTCCATATTCTTTTGCTTTGTTTAATTTTTTAGTATCAAAATAGTATCACGCCAAGTATCACATACATTTCCTCTTGACATTATTATGATACCACAAACGAGCAAATATTTCAAGTGCTTTGAGGAAAATCGGTATTTATATTTTTAAATAATAACAAATTCTCCAATTCGTAATTTAAGAACATACCTAAAATGTGATATGCCCTTGTTAGTTAGTTTTGCTATTTACTTATTCACTTCATTAATATTCACAATAATCAGCAGTGCAAAGCGGTGTAAGTTCCGGTGTCCAAAGCATTACTTTGCATTTTTTACTGCCGCTTGGGATACTGATTGTAAATTCATCAGAAGATATAATATCATCATCCTTGACTATTACAGTAACAAGTGCATTTTGATTATTATAAAACGCTATATACATTACGGGTGTTTTTGCCAAGTCCTCCGATGCAACTGCATATTTTACTGTACAGCTATTCGCATCTGTATCCTTAGTTACTGTTACACTTGTCTCGGTTGGAGTTTCTTTTTCTGCACCCGTTATAACAAATGGACTGAAGGTATTGGATGTAAAGGTTACTGAACTGTTTTCACCGTCAATCACAACTTCAAATTCTTCAACAGCTTCAGCAGTTCCATCACCGTCAATGTGATACAGAACAGCATCACCATCCGAAAGTGCCTGTGCATCTTCTTCACTTACAGGGATGGTAACAGTTACCGTCTCACCTGCATCATACCATTGATTGAGTACATAAGGATTACCGCTATACTCGTCATAGATATCTATATTGTAAATTTCTTCAATTTCATAATTGTTAATTTCTTGTGTAACATGCTCTACAAATGCTGTATCGGTAGCTGTGGTCATATCAACACGGTCAACAACAACTGTAACGGGTGCTTCCGTATTTGCAGTTGTGGTATTCGTTGTCGAAACATTTTCCACTACAATATCTGATTCTGTAGATTCGTCACAAGAGCATACAAAAAGAGGTTCATATTGTCTATAACTGAAGTTACAAGGTAAAGACCTGTCTTTTTCTGTACAAGCACCGCATACTCTGCATGAATGAACACAAGGAGCAACGAGATGCATCATTTCATCTGCGCCATAAACATCATATACTGTTTCTGTTCCATCCTCAAAAGTCAATGTTGCAGTACAAGTCCAAGAAATATATACCGGTCCACCTTCTCCTGAAGGTTTAAGCCCTACAAAGCTTTCAAGGAAACTCCTGTTTTCATCAGTTAGAATATCACGAAGTGTTAAGAAGTTGTTTGAACCGGTACTACGTTC
>JAZSOL010000198.1:0-7074 GCA_045536915.1 Clostridia bacterium | reverse complement strand
ATAAGCAGCATTATAGATTTCCACTATTTCATCAATAAAAGCTTTTCTTGCTTCCTCTACGATTTCGTCGTAGGTGTCAATGCTTGAGCTATCTGCTTTTATTATATATGCAAATATTTGCATTTTGTCAAGAAAATTTTTTGTGATTTGTCACACTTCAACCGCCCAGTTTTTACTGCGGTATTGAGTAGGTGTGTAACCCGTGATTTTTTTGAAAATCCTGCAAAAATATGCCATTGAATCAAATCCAAGCATTTCAGAAATTGCCGAAATATTGTATTTATCTATTGAAAGAAGCTCTTTTGCCTGTGATATTTTAAGCTGGGTTATATATGCAGATGGCGTTGAATTGGTGTATGAATTGAAAATCTCAAGAAAGTTGGTGTATCCCATGTTGCACATTTCGGGCAGGGCTTTATAGTCAAAGTCTCTTTCGGCAAAGTGCTCGTGAATGTAGTTTACGGCAGGGAGAATTTTTTTGATGCGGTCGGAGCTTGTGTAGCCTGAGGTGGCTATGCAAAGCTCGCTTATAATCTCATAGAATATCGAAAATGCTTTGTGATAATAGTTGAAGTCACGCTTATCTACTATATTTTTAAGCTTCATAAAAAGACTTTTGATTTTGGGGTTGTTTTTTGCGTTATAAAACTGAGGACGTTTAGACAGCTCCGAATCGGCGCGGAAGAAAATAATTATCATGTGGCCGTGCTCCAGACGGTCTACACTGTATTTGTTGCCCTGAATCCCCATTGGCAGATATTCAACAATGTCGCTGTGGGTATGATAGGTGTCGCTTCCGAAATTTATATTATATTCACCATCCAGAAAATAACAAAGCTCATAATATTTTAAGTTTCCATCATAATGAACTCTGTTCATCGGTCCTTTGCCTACTTCTTTTTTTGTGTCTGCATACATCATGTGAATTTCTGTTATGACTGCTTTTGTTTCAAACATCATGCATCCTCCTTTTATATAATTATTGCATAAAGAATTGAGTTTGTCAACCTGAAAATGAAATAAAGTTCAATTAAATATGGTGTGTAATTTATTTTGCTTATATTAAAACAAGGATAACACTATTTCAGAAAAGCACTTATACATTATAAATCACGGTTTATTTTGCACTTTGGCGCAATGAAAAATCCCAAAACAAACCGGTGAAATAAAGTTCAATAAAAAAGTCGTAATAGAGTGCAACACCGAAATCAAATCCATTTACATGGGGGCATAAATCTGTTATATTTAAATTAATAAAGTTGCACAGTTTTTCGGGACGAATAAGCGGTAATATGTGGTAAATGCCCGAAACAGCAGTGCTGATATTTATTAAAAAAATGACAGGAGAGATGGAAATGTTAAGAAGTAAAAAACTCATTGGTATCATGACACTGATTATGATTCTTGCCAGCGTTTTTGTGCCGAATCTTACAGCATCTGCCAAGGCAAGCATGCTGTTTGAATGGGATTGGGCAAACATCGGCGACTCGGCAGTAGTGGTAAATCACAGCGGCTGGTATGCTACAGCACCTGCGGCAGGCACGCAGATTACGGCGGCGGTTTCCGGCAATAAGCTTGTGTATGATGCAACCCCGAATGCAGGAACTGCAGAATCGGTAAAACCGGTTTATGTTATTGCATTTCAGCATAAGCCCGGAGTGGCAAGACTTGTGTATAACGTAGGAAGTGATAAATACACCTTCCGACTTCCGATTAAAATTAACAACACCAATACAGATGCTTTTGTGGGAGACGGAATGGACATCACCATTCATAACGGTTCCACTGAAATTACGCTTTGTACTGTTAACTACAAAGGTGCCATCATAGCAAACGGAAGTACATGGCTAAAGGGCAACGGCTATCTGAAGCAGGGAACTGAATACATCTTTGACTTTATTATGGATACAAACGGCAACATTGTGCTTTATGTGAACAATGAAAAAATCGGTTCGTACAAAATATCTGCAATCGGTCAGTACATCAATGCATTCAGAGTAAAACTCAAACCGGTTTTATACAATTCATGGCAAAACATTAAATATGAGTTTGGCAATGCAAAGCTCTATAAGGGTGATATATATGTAGCAAACAACATCACACCGTCACTTGCCGGAGTTATGATTCCTCCCGAAGGCAAAACAGTTCAGGTGGAATTTACATCAGTCGGCACCGAGGCGGCAGGCGAGGGTGCTGTGTGGAGTCTTGGCGGAGTGTATGACGGTGTTACCATGAGCTCCGACGGAAAAATGACCGTGGCAGGCTCAGCAAAAGCCGGAACAGTTAAAGTAGTACTCACAAATTCTGATGGAATTTCCACAACGCTTAACTATCCCCTTAAGAAAATCGACATTGATTTTGAAGATTATACCATAGTATCCGAATCTGAAGGAAACTGGTTTACCGGTGAAATCAGAGAAGACACCGACAACCGTTATATGCACGCAGAAGCAGCTCACGATGGCTTGTATCCTCAGGCAAGATTCCGTATGCCGGCTTCAATCGGCGGCAAATTCGTGATAGAAGCTAAGGTAAGAAAACCCGAAGGACACATCGGTTCTTCGCTTGCCATAGTAAATGCCGCAAACGAATGGAATTCAAGGCTTCATTTTTCAACAGATGCCGAAGGTCTTTACGCTCAGTATGACTGGAATGCAGACGGAAGCGAAAAGATTTACGTGCCCGAGGGTGAATGGATTGATGTTAAAATAGTGGTTGATTCCGCTAAAAAGCTTGCAACGTATTTTGTGGACGGAAAGCTCCTTACAGATGTAAACACAAGCATGAAATATTCAGATGCATCGTCGGCAATAAAATATGTCATATCCGAGCTTGATATAGATGACTTTAAGGTGTATAATGCTTATGTGGCATCACCTGAAGCATATAACGTAAAGATAAACGGAAACGCATATCCCACAGCTGCTCTTACGGCGCAGTACACATATTTTTCAATGAATGACTATGAAGATTACTGCACCGACATCAAATGGCTTGCGGCGTCCTCTTTGACCGCTGAAAGCTGGGATGTTGTGGGAAGCGGACTTACCTACACACCCGGTTCAGACATGAACGGAAAATTCGTGAAAATAGGTGTAACCCCGTCATGTGCGGAAATAATGGCAGGTGAAACCGTATATTCAGAGCCTGTGGAAATAAGAGAATGCATTGAGGTTACAGGTGAAACTGCCGTTATAACCAACGAAGGCGGCGAAGGTGCAATAGTTGCAGGCACCAACACGGCAACCTATTCGCTCGCATTAAATAACTTTACTGCATCCGATAAAACCATATGGGTAATTGCGGCGGCTTATGAAGACGGTGTGCTTGTTGGGGCAGATATTGAACCAAAGCTCATTTTGTCGGGTGAAACCGGTATTGATGCACAAGCTGAGGTAACGGCAACCTTTACCGATGCTACAAAGGCAGAATTCGGATTCTTCGTGTGGGACGACAGCTGTGATCCCATAAAATCAAAAACAACAAATCTTGACTATTAAGCTTGTATGAAGCACTCACTATACGGCAGACTGTATTTTAAGTCTGCCGTATATAAGTTAAGGCAGCTGAGTTAATTGAGAATGCTTCATCCGGGTTTGAATGTTAACAAAACTGCTAAAAGGAGAGAAACCATGAAAAAATTATTATCGCTTATTTTAACTCTTGCGCT
The DNA here is from genome assembly GCA_045536915.1 of Clostridia bacterium. GTDB lineage: Bacteria > Bacillota > Clostridia > UMGS1810 > UMGS1810 > RGIG1828. The sequence continues at coordinate 3,404 of JAZSOL010000198.1, read as the reverse complement.
TGTTCTGACCTTGTTTGCAACAACTGCGGTTATGGCTTCGTATGAGGGTGAGTTTAAATATGTAAAGGTGGGTGAATCAGGCTCTGATTCAGCCATGTGCAAATGGGCCTGGAGTGAACTTTTAAGCGGTTCTTCTTCGGGAGATGCAAGCTATTCTGCATGGTATACCAACGCTCCGTCTGCAGGTGAAGCAACCGGTGTGGTGGAAAAAGACGGTAAGCTCGTGTATGATCCGGAGTCTAATGAGGGCATAACCGACAGCGTAAACCCGATTTATAAAATGTCGTTCGGAAAAAAAGGCAATACCTATTTGATTCCCAATGCAAGCGGTGGAATTTACACCTGGAGAGTGCCGGTTTCATCGCACAAAATTACCGAAGGTAAATATGGCTGTCTATGGGGTACGGGTGTTGAATTTTATTTGTATAATCCATCTCTTTATGATAAGCTTGCATTTAAAATCAACTACCGCGGAGGCATTCTCGACGGCAACGGAAACTGGCTTAAGGGTAATGAATATCTTCAGAACGGAAGGGAATATATTCTTGATTTTGTGGTTGATAATACGGGAGATGTCACAGTTGTAAACATGTATGCCGACGGAGAGCTTGTGGGCACACATACATATGCGGTAAAATATGACCGTATAACCAATTTCAGGTCATATATTTATCCCACAAACAATAAGGTATGGGTTCCGGTTGATATAAAATACGGTACTATGAAGCTATTTGAAGGCGACTGTGCAGGAGTAAGCGAAGGCGTGAGCCTTGACGTCGGAGAAGGATGTCTGGAGATTATAGGAGATGCAGAGGTTGAATACGAAGCTGTGGTTTTGAAGCCTGAATCCGGTGATGATGGAATTGAAGCTTTTGGTGAAGTCTATTCTGTTGAAGACTACGAAAACGCTTCCGACAGTGAAAAGGCATTAATGGTTTGCGGGGAATATACGGTTATTTCCGATGAAAGCGGAAAAGCGGCTATTCAGCCTGAAATCACAACACCCGGCAGATACACAGCCTTTCTTAAAAACGGCACTTCGTCGGTTGAGTTTTTTGTGGGTGCAGAGACTCTTATTGAAAATTCCGGCGAATATCCCGAGCACGAAAATTTTATAAAAGCCATAGAAGCCTGCGCTCCAATGAGCAGAGCGGATGCGGAGGCGATATCTGCAAAATATTCTATAGCTCCCGACAAAGAGAACATAATTGTCCTTTCTGAAAACGATTACGCAAAGTTTGCGTGTGCTGTGTGGTGGAGCAGCATTGAAACGTCGGAAGAAATAAGCAACGAAGATGCCGGACAGCTTTTTGCATGGCTAAAAAAAGCCGGATATGAAACCGAAGAGGTCCAATGGCTTTTTTCCGGTGTGGCAGATAAGGTGAAAGCGGTAAGCAAAACCGATAGTGCCCCGAATCTTGAAGACCTGATTGCAAATATCAGAGCAGCCTGCATTTTAACAGGTATTGAAGATTCGCAAAATGGCTTTGAAGCCATAAAGTATATTGATGCGCTGAATAATTCACGCTTCCAAAGTCTCGAACCGGCTCTTAAGGCGGCGGTTGCATCGGAAATCTGTGGAGAAGCCTTTGCTTCGCTCAATGAAATTGATAGTGCTATTGATAATATGGAAATAAGCATTGACGATGCAGATACGAATCCAAACAAGTTTGTTATGTGCGCATCGGATGCCGGCTGGCAGAGAAGCTGGGATTTTTCAGACTTAAAGGCCAACGATTCAAACGGAAGCGGATATTACAATAATGCAACCTCCGGCACCGAAGGTTATCCTGCAAATGTAACAGAAGGTGATGAGCTTGTGTATTCCGTTGGTACAAAAGCCGGCACAGAAGCGGCAGACAGTGCATACTATGTATTCAACAATAACAACAGCGACCAGACTGCGCTCGTTACGGCAAAGCAGGCATCTGGCGGTAAGTTTACAATCTCGTTTGATATGACCTTGAACGGCAGCTACGGAGAAGGCTTCAGATGCATACTGCGTTATAATGCGGTTGCCGGTTCGGCACGTGAATTAATGGCATTTATGGTAAATTACAAGGGTGTTGTTCTGAATCAGAAAAGCGAATGGCTCACAACTGAAGGCTACATAAAATCCGGCGTAACATATCACTACAGTATAGTGGTGGATACTGAGTCAAAAGTGATAGACATATATGTGGATGGCAAAAGACTTGGTTCAAGTGCCTACACAGACGGCGGAAGTGACACGCAAAATTCGCTTTATGCAATAAGTATGTGGTATTATCCGCGTGTGTACGGAAAATGGACAGACACCGAATACAGATTTAAGAATCTCAGAATCGAAAGCGGAGTGCATGTTGACGGCAACTCGGCAAGCCTTTATACCGAAGGCGGAGAGGTGTATCTGAATGCAGAGCCGGGAAGTGAATTTAACGTCAGGGTATATAAGCCGGATTCTGTAATTCCCTTTATAAATTCATACCTTTCAACATATTCACCTGAAGACTATGACTACTGCATCAATAACGGCTATGATACGGAAATTGTAGCCATGAACGATTTTGAGGTGGTGTGTGATGAAAACGGAAGAGCTCTGTGCCCTGTAGAGGTGTGCGGTGGAGGAAAATATTTTATTTGCGCACGCATGAAAAACGGAACTGATGTATATGAGCTTTCCGTGTACAACAAGCTTGAGCTTCTTCTTGAAAATGATGCCGAAAGTAACATAAAATCTGAAGAATTTAAAACTCTTTATCAGACGGCAACAAACTGCGGTGATGATGCTTGCAATGAGGTGTATGATTATGCAAATAGTGTGGAAAACACATCTGCGGTTATAGCTCTTGCAGGTGGTGATTTTTCAAAGCTTTATTCTGCACTTCTGTGGCAGAAAATGGTGGAGGCAGATGCCGTTGATGAAGAGCTTCTCAAAAAGCTGATCGATCCCCATTTGCCCCCTGTCTGCTCTCTGCGCTTCCCCTCCGGGCCAAAGGACCCGGGATCCATTCATATATTTACAGCATTGCTGTGAAGGGCCACCGCCCTAGAAAGGAGAAACATATGCCCGTACCGAATTTGCCCGTAAAAAAAGCAGGTGCCGCAGCCAAGGGCTCCCGCAATCCCTTTTCCGCCTGGCTGGAAAACCGCAAGGAGCGCCGCCGCCAGGCCGAGGAAGAGGCCTCACGGCTGATCACCAACAAGATCGCTGAGAATGAAAATGTCATTATCGACAAGCTCAGCTCCATCGACTTCTTCCACAGCAAGCTTCCCAAGAAGTATCTGGAGGCCAAGAGCAATCCCGAGCAGCGCTACGGGGATCTGGAATATGCCGCCCAGCTGATCATCTACAAGCTGCGGAAGAACCCGCAGACCATCAAGATGGATATCCGCAAATTCGACCAGAAGCTGCTGACCCTGGT
>JAZSOL010000089.1:0-4544 GCA_045536915.1 Clostridia bacterium | reverse complement strand
TTGAAACTGCCGTTAAATATGCAACAGCAGCATCTTCAATTACTGTTAGCAGAAAAGGTGCGAGCAAATCAATACCTACGGGTGCCGAGGTTGATGAACTGATAAAAAATATAAGGTAGAATATTTTTTGCACCTGACTTTACACGAACCGTCACCAAAAACAGACTGCATCTAAACCTTATATTCCTTATAAACAGGATTAGGTTGATTTTTGAAGAAAAGTATATAAAATAGAAGGAGGATACATATGGAAATGTTAGGAAATGTTTTTATTTTGGGGGATAGTTATTCAACTTTTTGTGAATATATTCCGGAAGGTTATGCACATTATTACGATAAGGAAGGACCAGCTTATCTGAAATCAAATCCTGAAATGAGATTAGGTGCCAATGATGTGTGTAATGTGACTCAGACGTGGTGGTATGATCTTGTAAAAGAAAACGGAACTTTGTTAAGAAATTGCAGTTGGTCGGGAACCACAATATGCAATACGGGTTACAATGGAAGCGATAACAGTAAAATTTCTTTTATAGCACGATTTGAAAAGCTTTTGAAAGATGGATATTTTAAAGAAAACAGGGTAGATACGTTTTTCTTGTTTGGTGGCACAAATGATTCGTGGGCAAATTCACCACTGGGAAATAAGATCTGTTCTGACTGGTCGTCTGATGATTTATATAATGTTTTTCCTGCCTTCAGTTATCTTATCCACTTGCTTACCTTAAATCTTCCGCAAACAAAAATTTATTGTATAATCAATACCGAATTGAAAAATGAAATTTCAGAGTTTTATAAGTTTGTTTGTGAAAAAAACGATGTGGAAGTAATTGACTTGCACAATATTGAAAAAGTACATGGACATCCCACAATAAAAGGAATGATGGAAATAAAAGAACAGATACTTGGTTATATAGAATCAAAATAAGAACATATGGACGATTGTTGCTCTTGTCAAGTCTATAAAATTTGAAAATTAGTTTGCCTGATTTTCATTTTTTGCCAACTGATATAACCATATATATCATTTGCCAAAAAAGCGGTAAAGCATACAACAACAGAGACATAACGCACATCGTAAAAACTTGCAAGAATCCACAAAACAATCAGGATAATGTCATTGGCGGCATAGGCAATAGCAAAATATGGACTTCTTTTGAAAGTGAGATATACTGCCAAAAAACTTGTTGTAACAGATAGAGTACTTGGAAGTATGTTGGCAGTATTGAAATGCTCTAATATGAAATAGAAGATAACAGTAATTAAAGCTGTAATTAACCACATAAATATAGTTTCTTTTCTGTTAATAGTATTTACCCTGACTTCCGCTTTGTTTCCATTAAACGGATTTCTAAGCCAGGATATGAGAGCAAAAATTGCCATCGGCATTGTCATACCAAGGTAGGTTATCATTTCTCCGTAATAAGAAAATGAATATGAAATTATTCCGTAAAGAAGACTGAAAATCACCATCAACAATTGACCAAAAGGGTTTCCTTTTGCGTTGAAGATGAGAGAAGTAACACCTATTAGAGATGCACATAGTGTCAGATGATTTTCTTTGTCGAAAAGGAAAAATGAAGTAATTATAAGAATTACGGAAGTTAACCATAAAGTTATATCGTTTTTTGAAAAATAGGTTCTCATTTTATCTATAGCATTCCCTTCAAAAAATAAACATTCGAATGCATATCTTCAAAGACCTAACGATATACAAACGAATGCTAACCATTCTACTACCCGGTGGCAGTTTTAATATATTACTTAAATACATTGTAACACAGGGAACGAAAAAATGCAATATAATTTGTGATTTTTTGAGTTTCCCTGTTTTGAAAAAATTTTTAAAATGTGGAGAAACTCCAAAAGGCAAAATGTTGACAAATAAAATTCAATCAGTTAAAATATAAGTATTATGTAAATGTTAACTTGTTATGAAAGGGATAACGCTATGAATGAAAAAAACAATGCGAAAGTAGAAAGCTTTGAGCTTGACCACACGAAGGTAAAGGCGCCTTTCGTGAGAAAATGTTCTTCCTATTCAGGGAAAAACGGCGATGTTGTGACTAAGTTTGATATTCGTTTTACTCAGCCTAATGAAAGCGAAATGCAGTCGGAGGGTATTCATACTATGGAACACCTTCTTGCAACTTACTTGAGAGAAACCGACAAGGATTTCAGCGAAAGCATAATAGACGTTTCTCCAATGGGGTGCAGAACCGGATTTTATATGACAATCTGGGGCGACTGGGATGCTTCTTATGTTGCCGGGAAAGTAACTGATGCATTAAAGCTTGTTGCACAGGCGGATGATGTTCCTGCTGTAAATGAGATTCAATGCGGTAACTACCGCCTCCATTCTCTTGAGCTTGCAAAAAAATATGCATTTGATGTTCTTTCAAAAGGTCTTACGGATAAATATATGAAATAATATATGAGATTTATTTCAAAGAAAGAACCTGAACTTTCCTACGGCGTTTTCAAAATAGGGAATGTTTCATTAAAATACGATCCGGTAAAACCCAAAGCCGGTATAACTACTGAAGTATATACAGTGCATAATGGTATAGATAAGATAACAGTATATATGACGGATTTGGTGGCATTGAATGCGGATGAACGTATTTTTGAGGTGGAAGTATAAAAATATTATAATATATGGTTTAAAACCTCTCAAATCTTACTTTAATATAGGATTTGAGAGGTTTTTTAAGTTAGTTATTTGAGATTTTCTACCATTCTTACAGCAATAAGGAGCGCTTGCTCTCTTGTTGCATTGGCATATCCGTTTGCTTCGTCTTCACTTGTAATATTTTTAGGGGCGAAGCAATTGTTTTCAACACCCATAATAATCTTATTGGCATTCATAAAATATACGCTTTCTTTTGCCCAGTCGGATATGTTGTGATCGTCTGCGAATTTTGCGGATACTGTGTATGAAAGCTTGTATTCGGAGTCATTGTCCATATTCCATCCGGGCATTGTTGAACGTTTGAACACTCTTGTGAGCATTGTTGCAGCTTGTTCGCGGTTCAAAAGACCATCAGGCTGAAATAAATTTTTTGAAATTCCGTTTGTGATTCCGGCATTGTAGGCTTTGAGCATTTCCATATCATTGCAATCTTCAAACGGATTTTTTGTTGCCGGAAGGGCTTTTACGCCTGTGAGATTTTCAAATACCTTTACCGATATTGCGGCAAATTCCAAACGTGTTACGGGTTTTGTAAGATCCTCACCCACAAGGTTTTCAGGAATAAGATCATATTTGTATGCGGATTCAAGCTCTCCCTTCGACCATCCTGAAACTGTTGAACCGAAGGTCGTTTTGAGATTGGTGCGATTTATAAATGGGAATGCTTCATACTGTGACCATCCGGTCATTGGAGTGTTGGCATCCATAGTAGTAATGTAGGCATTGAGTGCGTCAACAACTCTGTTGTAGCTTGCTCCGTTTATTTCAACACCTTTTTCGAGTGTTGCCACAACATCTGAAAATACAGTTGCATCACCGGAAATATTGCTGTTAAAATCGTTTGTTTTGTATGCAAAGCAGTTTTTGATTGTTCTTGATCCTGCACCGCCTGCAATATGATATCCGCTCGACACTTTTCCTACATTAAGACAGTTTTGAATATCTGCCGATGTTGTGCCTCCCGAAATACCGCCCACGAGGCTTTTTCCTTCTACAACACCGCAGTTTTCGCAATTGTAGAGCTTTCCGCCGGAGTAAACATCGCCTACGATACCGCCGGAGCATCTGTCGCTGTAGCAGTATCCGCTGCTTGATGAGTTGAATATGTAAGATTTGTTTGTCCAGCCCACTATACCGCCTGAACGGTTTTTAGTGATAACGCTTGTGTTTACATTGTGGCACGAAGAAATAACGGTTTCGTCTGTAGCATAACCTGCAACAGCGCCTGCGTGGTCGCTGGTGTTTATGTAGCTGTCTTCAATATAAATATTACGTATTTGTGCTCCCGAAAGCGCACCGAACAACCCTTTGAACTGACCTTCGGAGTTTATATATAATCCGGAAATAGTGTAGCCGTTGCCATCAAAGTTACCTTTAAACGGATTTTTTTCGGTTCCGATTGGTGTCCATTCGGTAAATTCGCCTTCGTTCAGATTTCCCGCCGGATCGACAACTCGCTTATTGAGTGCTATATCAGCGGCTACAACAACTGTCATACCTTCAAAGCTATTGCCGCTGTTCACGGTTTTGGCAATTGCTTCAAGCTCTGCCGCACTTGAAACGGTAATGATGTTTTCCTGTGCATAGGTTAATACCGGGAAAACAGTTGACAGTAAAGTCAAAGTGATGAGAATTGCAAAAAGTTTTTTCATACATTCGTCTCCTATACTATGATATTTTGATTAACAATTATATCACAATATGAAATGTTTGTCAAAGACATTTGTTATTTGAGTTTCCCCATTTTTTTGAATCAATCGTAAAAATTTGATTTAGCGGTGAGTTGGAAACCTAAATTTGTGTTGCGGTATTGTAGGGGACGGCGTCCTCGACGTCCCGAAACCCCGATGAAACG